>NZ_JACARU010000034.1:0-4035 GCF_013386425.1 Cedecea sp. P7760
CATAGAATAAATTAATAATTCATAGATATCATTAAATTAACCATTAATTCAGATGCGGATAAACACATAATATTTTAACAACACTAAATAAAAATAATGTCTGGTATATCAGGGTGGAAATAGCCACTACGTCCTCGTAAGATAATTCCCAGGCAAGCAAGAAAGCGAGCAGAAATAAGTTTAAAACCTCAAATCGAATTAGAACCATTAAACGATCGGTTATTCTCATCTGAATGTTAAAAAAGGAGAACACCATGAACACATCACCGTTCAGCAACACCCCGACCATCACGGTCCTCGACAACCGCGGCCTGACCGTGCGCGACATCGCGTACCACCGCCACCCGGATACCCCGGACGTCACCAGCGGGCGCATCACCCGCCACCGCTACGACGCCCGCGGTTTTCTGACGCAGAGCGCTGACCCGCGCCTGCATGAAACGGGGTTGGCAAACTTCAGCTACCTCACGGACCTGGCCGGCAGCGTCCTGCGTACCGTCAGCGTAGACGCCGGAACCACCGTGGCACTGAACGACGCCGCAGGCCGCCCCTTTATCGCAGTCAGCAATATCCGCACCGCAGGTGACGGTACGGAAGACCTGAGCCAGGCGGTGACCCACACCTGGCAGTATGAGGACGCAGCGCTGCCGGGCCGTACGGTAAGCATCACGGAGCAGCTCACCGGCGAAGCCGCCCGCATCACGGAGCGCTTCGTGTATGCCGGCCACACAGCCGAGGAGAAGGCACTGAACCTGGCGGGTGCGTGCGTCAGCCACTACGATACGGCCGGCCTGACACGGACCGAGGGCGTGGCCCTGATCGGCGTCCCGCTCTCCGTCACCCGACGTCTGCTGAAGGACGCGGATAAACCTGACGTCGTGGCCGACTGGCAGGGCGGGGATACCCCGGCCTGGAATGACCTGCTCGTTGGGGAGAGTGAGGGACATACCAGCCTGACCACCTCCGACGCCACTGGCACGGTGCTGACCACCACGGATGCACGGGGTAATATGCAGCGGGTGGCGTACGACGTGGCCGGGCAACTGTCGGGCAGTTGGCTGACCCTGAAGGATGGTACGGAGCAGGTTATCGTGGCCTCCCTAACCTATTCGGCCGCCGGACAGAAGCTGCGCGAGGAGCACGGCAACGGCATAGTGACCACCTACACGTATGAAGCAGAGACACAGCGCCTGACCGGGATTAAAACGGCGCGTCAGGCCGGGCATGTCTCTGGCGCGAGGGTACTACAGGACCTGCGCTATAAGTACGACCCGGTGGGCAATGTATTAAAAATTACTAACGATGCGGAAGAGACCCGCTTCTGGCGCAACCAGAAAGTGGTGCCGGAGAACACGTACGTCTACGACAGCCTGTACCAACTGGTCAGCGCCACCGGGCGCGAGATGGCAAACGCCGGCCAGCAGGGTAGCCGGTTACCATCAGCCACCGTTCCCCTTCCCGCCGACGACGCCGCATACACAAACTACACCCGCACTTACCGCTACGACAGCGCCGGCAACCTGACGCAAATCCGCCACAGCGCGCCGGCCACAGGCAACAGTTACACCACAAACATTACGGTGAGCAGCTGCAGCAACCGGGGCGTGCTCAGCACGCTGACGAAAAAACCTGACGACGTCGACGCCTTTTTCACCGCCGGCGGGCAGCAGAAACAGCTGCAGCCGGGGCAGGACCTGGTCTGGACGCCGCGTAATGAACTGCAGACGGTGGCGCCGGTGGTGCGTGACGGAGGCACAGATGACAGTGAAAACTACTGCTATGACGCGGGCAGTCAGCGCGTGCTGAAGATGAGCGTGCAGGAAACGAAAACCAGCACCCAAAAGCAGCAGGTGCTGTACCTGCCGGGGCTGGAGCTGCGCAGCACACAGAGCGGTAACAAGGAGACGGAGAGCCTGGAGGTGATTACAGTGGAAGAGGCGGGCCGGGCGCAGGTGCGGGTGCTGCACTGGACATCCGGCAGGCCGGCAGAAATCACCGGCGACCAGATAAGGTACAGTTACGACAACCTGACGGGCAGCAGCGGGCTTGAGCTGGACGGTGACGGCAACATTATCAGCGCGGAGGAGTACTACCCGTACGGAGGCACGGCGGTGTGGACGGCGCGCAACGCGGTGGAGGCGGACTACAAAACCCTCCGCTACTCGGGCAAGGAGCGTGATGCGACCGGGCTGTACTACTACGGTTACCGGTACTACCAGCCGTGGGCTGGTAGGTGGCTCTCTACCGATCCTGCTGGCACAATAGACGGTATTAACTTGTTCAGGATGGTACGAAATAATCCCGTGACGCTAAGAGATAACGATGGCCTTTCTCCCGAAAGTATCGCCAGACGCTGGCTGGAAATAAGTAGAAAAAAACGTGCTGATAACAGTTTTCTACGAATGCAAAATAATGGCTCATTATTGAGAGATGGTTTTTTATCTGAGGCTGCATCCATGCCTGGATTCTCAGGGGTGGCGTTTTATCTCACGTCGAGCCTGCTATTTAAATTTCCTAATGCCTTCGGTTCAGAGCGGGACATTAAGGGGCAAGCATTACAAAATCAGAATTCCTTGCGTGCCAGTGAATTCAATACACAAGAAGTTGATTTCATTAAAAACTTCATCAAAGAAGATTTTTATTTGGCACACGCCACAAATGCAAACATCGAAAGTGAAAATGGAAACATAAATTTCTATTCAAGGAAAATGCTGCAAGATAAAAAAATTATTTTCAACGAGTCTAACTCCGATTTGGATGATGTTTATGGGTTAGGTAACGATGATTATGCGTTCTTCTCTCTGGAGATAGGCCCTGCTTTGAAAAAACAGAAAAGTCGGTTTGGCAACACCGTTTATAAAGTTTCAGCATCAAATGGCGCATTTAAGTTCGCATCACTATCACTCGTCGATCAGCTAACTATGGAGCTCCCAGAGCCAAAAATACCCGGATTGTCATCTGAAGGTAGTGTTCAATTAGCTGGACGTCCTTCCTTAAAAAGAGAAGAGGTTTTTTTCCATGGTCTGGATGATTCAATTCTATCTCTGGCGAGACATATCGCTCTTTCCACAAGAGTTCTTTCTAAGCAGTCGGATAGAGATGTGATACTTAATGAGCGTAACCCGGACAAACTGGATCGCATAACGAACTATTTATTCAGGCCGGAGGTACGAGTTCCAAGAATGGCGGGGATCAAGAATGGAGGATATTTCAAGTACCGATTTGGAAATAGATAACAATCCCTGAACCAACTTTATCTTCTCCAGGGCACATCCCAGCCGCTTGTTATCGATGATGGCGCCCTGGTCAAGTTCTCCTGGACGGTCGTAAGTGATAAAGGGCAGGGAAGTGCCACTGGCCCGGAGCTCGATAGTGCCGTCCGGATACTGCCAGACATCCATGTATTTCCCCTGAAAACGATGATTTTCTTCATTAGCAGCTCCTTAGTATCTGTTTCTGTCATGTATCCAATAAAGAATGCCATAGCCGATTATTAAAATTGCGAAAAATACGATGGTTTGAGCTGTACTTGTTCCATACCACGCCACTTCTGGTTGAAAAGAATTTTCAGGTCGCCATCCTGCTTTGTAATCGAGAATTGGAGTGAAGCATGCCCAAAGTGTTGCTAGTATCATTATTACCACTCATACCGCATCCCTCTGCTGTGTGTGAAATTTGTACCGCGAAGCGGTTCGGGGTTCTGTGACACCCGAACTTTGCCGTGGTTTCCCACGGTTTTTACTCATAATAACTGAGCGTGTGTTTATTGTGTAGGCAAACTGTGGTTATTCTGTATGTGCCCAATAAAAAGTGTAGGTATTCTGTCGTTAATCTGTAGGTATTTTGTAGGTAGCCAATTCGGCAGGCACAAACTGAACAAAACTACAGGCACGACGGGGATGGGTGCAATGAGTCCGGTGAAGTACCGGCAGCATCTTGGGATCACAACATAGCAGTCCAGGAAAACATCCCACACAGTCCCGGGACGGACATCTCAATTTAGCTACCACATCCTTTGTCAAGGCTAAGTAGAGA
>NZ_JACARU010000035.1:0-40058 GCF_013386425.1 Cedecea sp. P7760
CGGAGGTCTGCCGCTTCAGCTGTAGCTAAGAGATAGCCCCCTTGAGTGAGGGCGTTATATCACCAACCAGAGTAAAATCATCACCACCACCAGTGCAATCAATGCCAGTCCGGGCCTTGCGCTCAGCGCTTTTATCGGTTCGATAATGGCGCTGAACATCGGGTTGTAGATGGGCTGAATATCCCGCACTTCTGTTGTGCCTTGCTGGCGCTCGGCGCGTTTTAAAAACACCTGATTAAGAATGTCCTGCACCTGCGCGGCCGTCAGCACGGTTTGCGGCGTGGCCTGGAAGCGCTGCTGGCTGTAATCCACCATCTCTTTCCACTCCTGCGGCTCAAGCGGCTGCTTAAGTGCGGCCTGCACGCTGTGCAGCGTTGGCGCAGGCTGATGGTTCAGCGTTTGCCTCGCCTGTAGCCAGGTGGTCAGCAAGGCAAAATGCTTAGCCGGGATTAATTCGCCGGTTTTCACGCCCGAAAGCTCAAGCATCGACTGCCAGATTTGTTTCCCTGACTCGCCCGTAGCCGCCGCAAGCCTGGTGACGAGCTGGTTCAGGCTGTTGTGCTCGGCGGGCAGCAGCGGGCGGTCGGTTGCCGGGCGCTGCTGCGGCTGAGGAATAGCGAGCTGGTTGTTTTGCAGCAGCGTCAGCACGGTTTTTAGCTGCTCCGGCGTGAGCTGGCTCAGCGCCGTCTGGCCAAACTGCTGGCGGATAAAGTCGCTCACCGCCTGGCGGTTATTGCCCTGCGGCAGCAAATCGCTCAGTTGCTGAATGATCTGACGCGTCGCCAGCGTGGTTTGCGCGCTGGTCAGGCGTTGATTCAGGTTTTGCTCGGCGGCCGGGAAATGGCGAGACAGCAGCGGGGTCTCGTTTTTCAGCCCCAGATCGTGTTTCAGGCCGGCCCACACTTCAGCGCTCTGCTGCTGGCTGAGCGCAATGATCCGGGTGATCAAACGCTCCAGCACGGTACGTTGCTGGGTGGAAAGTGGCTGTTCGCCAGCGGCAGAAGGTGCGGAGGCTGGTTCCCCCGGAGGACGCGGCGTGGCGCCCTGAATGGGTTGCATTATTAAATGATCCTTAAGTACGACAAAACATTCGCAAGTAGTTCGTTATGCCCGGACGTCAGATTATGGCACACTATCCGGCCTTATCTCGACGATTAACAGACAGGTACTCAGGTGAAAATCCTCGTTGATGAAAATATGCCCTATGCCCGCGAACTTTTCAGCCGCCTGGGCGAGGTGACTGCCGTGCCGGGGCGTCCGATTCCGGTTGAAGCGTTAACGGATGCTGACGCGCTGATGGTGCGGTCGGTCACGAAAGTGAATGCCGAACTGCTGGCCGGTAAAGGGATTAAATTTGTCGGGACGGCAACGGCCGGGACCGATCACGTTGATGAAGCGTATTTGCAAAGCGCCGGGGTGGCATTCTCCGCAGCACCCGGGTGTAACGCGATTGCCGTTGTTGAGTATGTGTTCTCCTCCTTATTGATGTTGGCCGAACGCGACGGTTTTGAGCTGAAAGACAGGACCGTCGGTATCGTTGGTGTAGGTAACGTTGGTTCCCGCCTGCAGGCACGTCTTGAAGCCTGGGGCGTGCGTACCCTGCTGTGCGATCCGCCACGTGCCGATCGCGGTGACGAAGGCGACTTCGTGGCGCTGGAAGCGCTGGTGCAGGATGCCGATATCATTACCTTCCATACGCCGCTGTTTAAATCCGGTGATTACAAAACGCTGCACCTGGCCGATGAGGCGCTGATTAGCCGCCTGAAGCCTGGCGCTATTCTGATTAATGCCTGCCGTGGCCCGGTGGTGGACAACGCTGCTCTGCTGAAATGCTTAAAAGCTGGGCAGGAGCTGAGCGTCGTGCTGGACGTCTGGGAACCGGAGCCGGATCTCAACGTCGAGCTGCTGGGCAAGGTGGACATCGGCACCTCACACATTGCGGGCTACACGCTTGAGGGCAAGGCTCGCGGAACCACGCAGGTCTTTGAAGCCTTTAGCGATTTCATCGGTCAGTCGCAACAGGTCGCGCTGGATTCGCTGCTGCCCGCGCCGGAGTTTGGCCGTATCACTCTGGCGGGTCCGCTCGATCAACCGACGCTCAAAAGACTGGTGCATCTGGTGTATGATGTGCGCCGCGACGATGCCCCACTGCGTAAGGTAGCCGGTCAGCCTGGCGAATTCGACAAGCTGCGTAAAAACTACCTCGAGCGCCGCGAGTGGTCATCGCTTTACGTACAGTGCGATGACGCAACTGCAGCGAACATGCTGCAAAAACTGGGTTTTAGCGCGATTCATCATCCGCTGAGCTAAGTTTTATCTTCTGGCTCCCTGAGGCGCTGTCTCGGGGAGCATCTGTTTTATTTTCTGGAGTAAACCAACATGTCTGAAGGCTGGAATATTGCCGTTTTAGGCGCCACCGGTGCCGTGGGCTCAGCTTTGTTTGAACTGCTTGCTGAACGTCAGTTCCCGGTTGGTGAATTGTATGCCCTGGCGCGTAGCGAGAGCGCCGGTGAAAACCTGCGTTATGAAGGCAAAACCATCATGGTGCAGGACGCAGCAGAGTTCGACTGGACTCAGGCCCAGCTTGCGTTCTTCGTCGGGGGCGTTGAAGCGTCCGCACAATACGTGGAAGAAGCAACCAATTCTGGCTGCCTGGTTATCGACTCCAGCGGCCTGTTTGCTATGGAGCCGGACGTGCCGCTGGTAGTGCCGGACGTGAACCCGTTTGTGCTGAGCGATTACCGCAACCGTAACCTGGTTGCCGTGGCGGACAGCCTGACCTGCCAGCTGTTGAGCGCGTTAAAACCGCTTATCGAGCAGGGCGGCCTGTCGCGTATTCAGGTCACCAGCCTGCTGTCTGCTTCCGCGCGCGGCAAAGCTGCCGTTGACGCGCTGGCCGGGCAGAGCGCACGCCTGCTGAACGGCATTCCTATCGATGAAGAGGACTTGTTTGGCCGCCAGCTGGCGTTCAACATGCTGCCGCTGGTGCCGGATGCTGAAGGCAGCGTGCGCGAAGAGCGTCGCCTGGTGAATGAAGCGCGTAAAGTGCTGCAGGACGACGGTCTGATGATCTCTGCCAGCCTCGTGCAGTCGCCGGTATTCTACGGCCACGCGCAAATCGTTAATTTCGAAGCACTGCGTCCTCTGGCGGCTGAAGAGGCCCGGGATGCGTTTACCCAGGCGGAAGATATCGAGCTGTCTGAAGAAGGCGAATTCCCGACTCAGGTTGCGGATGCGTCCGGCAGCGGCCATCTTTCTATTGGCTGCGTGCAAAACGATTACGGCATGCCGGAGCAAATTCAGTTCTGGTCGGTCGCCGATAACGTTCGCTTTGGCGGTGCGCTGATGGCGATAAAAACCGCTGAGAAACTGGTGCAGGAGTATATGTACTGATGTCCGAAGTGCTAAGCGAAACCCCGCTTCATAAAATCGCGCTCGGCATTGAGTACGACGGCAGTAAATATTACGGCTGGCAGCGCCAGAACGAAGTGCGCAGCGTGCAGGAAAAGCTGGAAAAAGCGCTGTCTCAGGTGGCTAATGAGCCGATTAACGTGTTTTGCGCGGGGCGCACCGATGCTGGCGTTCACGCCACAGGTCAGGTGGTGCATTTTGAAACCAGCGCCTTGCGCAAAGATGCAGCCTGGACAATGGGCGTAAATACGAATTTGCCTGGTGACATCGCCGTTCGTTGGGTAAAAGATGTGCCGGCCGAGTTTCACGCCCGGTTTAGCGCCACGGCTCGGCGTTACCGCTACGTGATTTATAATCATCGCCTGCGTCCGGCCGTTTTGCAGCAGGGCGTGACCCATTTTCACCTGCCTCTGGATGCGGAAAAAATGCACCGTGCCGCCCAGAGCCTGCTGGGGGAAAATGATTTTACCTCTTTCCGTGCGGTGCAGTGCCAGTCGCGCACCCCGTGGCGCAATATGATGCACATTACGGTAAACCGCTACGGCGCTTACATCGTGGTGGACATTAAGGCCAACGCGTTTGTTCACCATATGGTGCGCAATATCGTTGGCAGCCTGATGGAAGTGGGCTGCGGTAACCAGGCTGAAACCTGGATGGCTGACCTGCTGGCAATGAAGGACCGCACTAAGGCCGCGGCCACCGCGAAAGCGGAAGGACTGTACCTTGTGTCGGTGGATTACCCTGATCATTTTGCACTGCCGCGTCTCCCGATGGGGCCGCTTTTTTTAGCCGACTGATTGCTGCTTAAGAAAGGAAACTTTGATGGATTTCATCCGTTTTATCATTGACTTCATTTTGCATATCGACGTGCATTTGGCCGAGCTGGTGGCACAATACGGCGTCTGGGTTTACGCGATTTTGTTCCTGATTTTGTTCTGCGAAACCGGGCTGGTGGTGACGCCGTTTTTACCGGGTGATTCGCTGCTGTTTGTGGCGGGCGCGCTGGCCTCGCTGGAAACTAACGACCTGAACGTGCATTACATGGTCATTTTGATGGTGATTGCCGCCATCATCGGTGATGCGGTGAACTACACTATCGGGCGGCTTTTTGGCGAGAAGTTGTTCAGCAATCCGAATTCAAAAATCTTCCGCCGCAGTTATCTTGATAAAACTCATGCTTTTTACGAGCGTCACGGCGGAAAAACGATTATCCTCGCGCGCTTCGTGCCGATTGTGCGAACCTTCGCACCGTTTGTCGCCGGGATGGGGCACATGTCCTATCGCCATTTTGCGATTTATAACGTTGTCGGCGCACTGCTGTGGGTCTTGCTGTTCACCTACGCGGGCTACCTGTTCGGTAACCTGCCGGTGGTACAGGAAAACCTGAAGCTGCTGATTGTGGCAATTATCGTGGTATCGATACTGCCTGGCGTGGTGGAAGTTATTCGCCACAAACGCGCTGCGTCGCGGCAGTCAAAATAATACGTGGCAGCGGTTCGACCACTTTTTTATCCAAAGTCGCGGGCCGTTGTGTTTTAATGAGCACCATTTATGGTCTGGGGCAGGGAAAACTGCCACAGAAAAGCTGGTATCGACCAGGTTCAAGCAGAAAGGTCATCAATGAGCTGGATTGAACGAATTCTCAATAAGAGCAATATCACTCCCACCCGTAAGGCGAGCATCCCTGAAGGGGTGTGGACCAAGTGCGACAGCTGCGGCCAGGTCCTGTACCGCGCCGAGCTGGAACGCAATCTTGGCGTCTGCCCTAAGTGCGATCACCACATGCGTATGTCGGCCCGCGATCGCCTGCATAGCCTGTTAGATGAAGGCACAATGGTGGAATTGGGGAGCGAGCTTGAGCCAAAAGATTTGCTGAAGTTCCGTGACTCCAAGAAATACAAAGATCGTCTGGTTAGCGCGCAGAAAGAGACCGGCGAAAAAGACGCCCTGGTTGTCATGAAAGGCACCCTGCACGGTATGCCTGTCGTTGCTGCGGCCTTTGAGTTCGCTTTTATGGGCGGTTCGATGGGGTCTGTGGTCGGCGCGCGTTTTGTCCGTGCCGTTGAGCAGGCGCTGGAAGACAATTGCCCGATGGTGTGTTTCTCCGCTTCCGGCGGGGCGCGTATGCAAGAAGCGCTGATGTCGCTGATGCAGATGGCGAAAACCAGCGCAGCGCTGGCAAAAATGCAGGAGCGCGGTCTGCCGTACATCTCCGTGCTGACTGACCCAACCATGGGCGGCGTTTCTGCAAGCTTTGCGATGCTGGGTGACCTGAACATCGCCGAGCCGAAGGCGCTGATCGGCTTTGCCGGCCCGCGCGTTATCGAGCAAACCGTTCGTGAAAAACTGCCGCCGGGCTTCCAGCGCAGTGAATTCCTGATCGAGAAAGGGGCGATCGACATGATCGTCCGTCGCCCGGAAATGCGCCTGAAGCTGGCGAGCGTCCTGGCGAAGTTTATGAATCTGCCGGCACCAAACCCGGAAGCCCCGCGTGAGCCGATTGTGGTTCCGCCGGCGCCGGAACAGGGTCAAGAGGCCTGATTCGTAACTAAGGGCAGGCCAGCAGGTTCTGCCCTTTTTCTTTATGTGCATGTTAAGTGGGCATCATGGAAAAAGATCTTATCCCTCAAGCCACGTCGCCCCTGGCCACGTGGCTTTGCTATCTTGAAAACCTTCACTCCTCCACCATAGATATGGGCCTTGAGCGCGTCAGCAAAGTTGCGCTTAAGCTGGACGTGCTGAAACCTGCGCCAACGGTGTTTACCGTGGCCGGCACCAACGGGAAGGGCACCACCTGCCGCACGCTTGAAACCGCGCTGATGGCGGACGGCTATCGCGTAGGAGTTTACAGCTCGCCGCACCTGGTGCGTTACACCGAGCGAGTGCGTATTCAGGGTGAAGAATTACCCGAAGCCCTGCATACCGCCTCCTTTGCAGAAATAGAGGCCGCGCGCGGAGATATTTCCTTAACCTATTTTGAATACGGAACGCTGTCCGCGTTGCTATTGTTTAAGCAGCAGGCTGTGGACGTGGTTATTCTTGAAGTGGGCCTCGGCGGCCGTCTTGATGCCACCAACGTCGTGGACTCTGATGTGGCCGTGGTCACCAGCATCGCGCTCGATCACACCGACTGGCTTGGCCCGGATCGCGAGAGTATTGGCCGTGAAAAAGCCGGTGTCTTCCGCAGAGATAACCCGGCGGTTGTGGGCGAGCCGGATATGCCGCATACGATTGCCGATGTTGCTCAGGAAAAGGGCGCGCTGCTGCTGCGTCGCGGCGTTGACTGGGATTACGAGGTGAACGCCACGGGCTGGACGTTCCGTGATGCTCAGGGCGAGCTGTGCGATCTGCCGCTGCCGCTGGTTCCACAGCCAAATGCCGCTACGGCACTCGCCGCTTTGCGCGCAAGTAAACTTAACGTGAGTGAAAACGCGATACGTTATGGCATTGAGCATGCCACGCTGCCTGGGCGTTTCCAGATAGTTTCTCAGGCACCTCGCGTTATTCTTGATGTTGCCCATAATCCACATGCGGCGGCTTACCTTGCCGGTCGCCTGGCGGCGTTACCAAAACAGGGACGCGTGCTGGCGGTGATGGGTATGCTTCATGATAAAGACATTGCCGGAACGCTTGCCTGTTTGTCGCCTCAGGTCGATAGCTGGTATTGTGCTCCGCTGGAGGGGCCACGAGGCGCAAGCGCTGAGCAGCTGATCGCCCATCTTGGTCACGGCAGGACGTTTGCAAGCGTAGCGGACGCCTGGCACGCGGCGATGGCAGAAGCGACGGCTGATGATACCGTGCTGGTGTGTGGCTCGTTCCACACGGTGGCCCATGTAATGGAAGTACTGGACGCGGGGAGAGCAGGTGGCGAGTAAGTTTCAAAACAGATTAGTCGGAACCATTATTCTGGTCGCGCTGGGCGTTATTGTGCTGCCGGGTCTGCTGGACGGGCAGAAAAAACATTATCAGGACGAGTTCGCAGCCATTCCTTTGGTGCCAAAACCAGGGGACAGCGACGAGCCTGATATGCTGCCTTCGGCCACCCAGGCGCTGCCTTCGCAGCCACCGGAAGGGGCCGCAGAAGAGGTGAGAGCCGGGGCCGCCGTGCCGCCGGGGCTGAATAACGGCGCTATTCCAAACGAAGGTTCTGCGGGCGCTGACGAAGTGCCTGCGGCACGTGAGCAGCCTAAGCCACAGCCGGTGCAGGAAAAACCTAAGCCGAAGCCGGTGGAGAAACCGCAGCCTAAACCTGTGGTTGATAACCAGACCGAGCAGCCAGCGAAGACGGAAAAACCAGCCGACAAAGCACCGACCGGACAGGCGTATGTGGTGCAGCTTGGCGCATTGAAAAATGCGGACAAAGTGAATGAAATTGTTGGTAAACTGCGCGGTGCCGGATTCAAGGTTTATACCTCACCGACAACGCCTGTGCAGGGGAAAATCACCCGTATTCTGGTTGGGCCTGACGCGTCGAAAGATAAGCTGAAGTCCTCGCTGGGCGAGCTGAATTCTCTTTCTGGCCTGAACGGCGTGGTGATGAACTACTCGCCACGGTAGCGGTTTGTGACCCTCACCCCGGCCCTCTCCCTGGAAGGGAGAGGGGGAAAGTCATTACACCGAACGGTTCCCTCGCCCCTCTGGGGAGAGGGGGAAGGCCATTACACCGAACGGTTCCCTCGCCCCTCTGGGGAGAGGGTTAGGGTGAGGGGAAAAACGACGCCATACCTTCACTTCGCCTCTAAAAGGTGAGGGGAAAACTGGCACTTTTTTAATGGCGTTGATGCTTTTTTCAACGCCATTATTTATTTACGCGCGGGAAGGAAATCCCTACGCAAACGTTTTCTTTTTCTGTTAGAATTCGCCTCGAACTGGACGTCAGGGCAATTTGTCACGAGATTTTTTCATGATCTGGATAGATTACGCCATCATTGCGGTTATCGGTTTTTCTTGTCTGGTAAGCGTAATACGTGGGTTTGTGAAGGAAGCGTTATCGCTTGTGACCTGGGGATGTGCTTTCTTTGTCGCCAGTCATTACTACACTTATCTGTCAGTCTGGTTCACTGGCTTTGAAGACGAACTGGTACGTAATGGGATAGCTATCGCGGTGCTGTTTATCGCGACGCTGATTGTCGGTGCGATAGTCAATTATGTGATTAGCGCGCTGGTGCAAAAAACCGGCCTGTCGGGTACAGACAGGGTGTTGGGGATCTGCTTTGGCGCCTTGCGTGGCGTACTGATCGTCTCCGCCATTCTGTTCTTCCTGGATACCTTTACCGGTTTTTCAAAAAGCGATGACTGGCAAAAGTCGCAGCTTATCCCGCAATTCAGTTTCATCATCAGATGGTTCTTTGACTATCTGCAAAGCTCGTCAAGTTTCTTGCCCCGCTAATCGTAGCGGGGGGTGTGGCTTAATGAGGAAAAGACAACATGTGCGGTATTGTCGGTATCGCCGGTTTCATGCCGGTAAACCAGTCGATTTATGATGCGTTAACGGTGCTTCAGCACCGTGGCCAGGATGCCGCAGGCATCGTCACCATCGACGCTTTAAATTGCTTCCGTCTGCGTAAAGCGAATGGCCTGGTGAGCGATGTGTTTGAAGCCCGCCACATGCAGCGTCTGCAGGGGAATATGGGCATCGGCCACGTGCGTTACCCAACCGCAGGCAGTTCCAGCGCTTCAGAAGCCCAGCCTTTCTACGTTAACTCTCCTTACGGGATAACCCTGGCGCATAACGGTAACCTGACCAATGCCCACGAGCTGCGTAAAAAGCTGTTTGAAGAAAAACGCCGCCACATTAACACCACCTCTGATTCTGAAATCCTGCTGAATGTCTTTGCCAGCGAGCTGGATAACTTCCGCCATTATCCGCTGGAAGCCGACAACATTTTTGCCGCCATCGCCGCCACTAACCGCCAGATTCGCGGCGCTTATGCCTGCGTAGCGATGATTATCGGTCACGGCATGGTTGCCTTCCGCGATCCGAACGGCATTCGCCCGCTGGTTATCGGCAAGCGTGACCTGGGCGACGGCCGCACCGAATACATGGTGGCCTCCGAGAGCGTGGCGCTGGACACCCTGGGCTTTGAGTTCCTGCGTGATATCGCGCCGGGCGAAGCGGTCTACATCACCGAGAAAGGCCAGCTGTTTACTCGTCAATGCGCCGATAACCCGGTCAGCAATCCGTGCCTGTTCGAGTACGTCTATTTTGCTCGTCCGGACTCGTTTATCGACAAGATCTCCGTTTACAGCGCGCGCGTTGAGATGGGGAAAAAGCTTGGTGAGAAGATTGCCCGCGAATGGGAAGACCTGGATATCGACGTGGTCATTCCTATTCCCGAAACTTCCTGTGACATCGCGCTGGAAATTGCCCGTATTCTGGATAAACCGTACCGCCAGGGGTTTGTGAAAAACCGCTACGTGGGCCGCACGTTTATCATGCCGGGCCAGCAGCTGCGCCGTAAGTCCGTGCGCCGCAAGCTGAACGCCAACCGCGCCGAGTTCCGTGATAAAAACGTGCTGCTGGTGGATGACTCCATCGTGCGCGGGACTACGTCCGAGCAGATTATCGAGATGGCGCGTGAAGCCGGAGCCAAAAAGGTTTACCTGGCTTCAGCCGCACCGGAAATTCGCTTCCCTAACGTCTATGGCATCGACATGCCAAGCGCCAACGAGCTGATTGCTCACGGCCGTGAAGTGGACGAAATTCGCCAGATAATCGGCGCTGACGGCCTGATTTTCCAGGACCTGGACGACCTTATCGAAGCGGTGCGCGTGGAAAACCCGGACATCACCCAGTTTGAATGTTCGGTGTTCAACGGCATCTACGTGACAAAAGACGTTGACCACAAATACCTGCAGTATCTCGAATCCCTGCGTAACGACGACTCCCAGGCACTGGCGCGTCAGAACGAAGTGGAAAACTTAGAGATGCACAACGAAGGCTAATCGGCCTTGGCCTCTCTCCTGCAAAGGGGAGAGGCTCGTTCTTCCCCTCCCGGTTCCGCCAGCCTTGCATCCCACCTCATCTTGCGGCAAAGTCAGCCCAGATATTCTCTATGGGCAAATTCAATGAAACGACTGATCGTCGGTATTTCCGGAGCCAGCGGCGCTATTTATGGGGTGCGTTTACTGCAAATCCTGCAGCAGTTGCCGGAGGTAGAAAGCCACCTGGTAATGAGCAACGCAGCTCGCCAGACGCTGGCGCTGGAAACCGATTACTCGCTGCGCGACGTTCAGGCGCTGGCGGACGTCGTGCATGACGCTCGTGATATTGCCGCCAGCATTTCCTCCGGCTCGTTTAAGACCATGGGCATGGCGGTGCTGCCGTGCTCGATTAAAACGCTGTCCGGCATCGTACACAGCTATACGGACGGGTTGTTGACCCGCGCGGCGGACGTGGTGTTGAAAGAGCGCCGCCCGCTGGTGCTTTGCATTCGTGAAACGCCGCTGCACCTTGGCCACCTGAGGCTGATGACTCAGGCCTCCGAGCTGGGCGCGGTGATTATGCCGCCGGTGCCCGCGTTTTATCATCGGCCGCAAACGCTGCAGGATATCGTTGACCAGACGGTGAACCGGGTGCTGGATCAGTTTGATCTTGAGCTGCCTGAAGACCTGTTCGTTCGCTGGGGCGAGCACAAGTAATGCACTGATGCGGTGCGTCACAAAATGATTGCCTCATAATGGGGCAATTCTGCAACGCCGATCGCTTTTAGAAGATTTAATCCGCGAAAATCCCTTCCCCCTCTAGTCCCGCTTCCCAGAACTGCTATCTTTCAAACTAGCGCGAAGTTGCAACGTTTTATTAACATAAATCAGCGGCTTTTTCCCACGCAGGAAAAAGTGGCATGAGAACTGCAACTCTTCGTTTGCCAAGGCATTACCACACAACAAGACATCACAAATAAGAAAGCCAAACTTGAGGGTATCGTATGAAGAAGTCGGTTCTTGCACTGTCTTTACTGCTCGGCCTGTCCAGCGCAGCCAGCGTGTTTGCAGCAATTCCGCAAACCGTCCGTATTGGTACCGACGCGACCTACGCGCCATTCTCCTCGAAAGATGCGAAGGGGGATTTTGTTGGGTTTGATATCGATTTGGGGAACGAACTTTGCAAACGCATTCAGACCAAGTGTACGTGGGTTGGCAGCGACTTTGACTCCCTGATCCCGTCGCTGAAAGCGAAGAAAATCGACGCCATTATCTCATCGCTGTCGATAACCGAAAAACGCCAGCAGGAAATCCTCTTCTCCGACAAGCTGTATGCGGCGGACTCTCGCCTGATCGCGGCCAAAGGCTCTCCGATTCAGCCGACGCTCGAATCGCTGAAAGGCAAGCACGTTGGGGTGCTGCAGGGCTCTATCCAGGAGACCTACGGCAACGCCGAATGGCGCCCGAAAGGGGTTGATGTGGTGGCTTATGCCAACCAGGATTTGATCTACTCTGACCTGGCTGCAGGGCGCCTGGATGCTGCATTCCAGGACGAAGTGGCCGGGAGCGAAGGTTTCCTGAAGCAGCCTGCCGGGAAAGACTATGCCTTTGCGGGCTCTTCCGTGAAGGACAAGAAGTACTTTGGTGACGGGACAGGCATCGGCCTGCGTAAAGATGACACCGAGCTGAAGGCCGCATTCGACAAAGCGCTGGGCGAAATACGCAAAGACGGCACTTACGACAAATTAGCGAAAAAGTACTTCGACTTTAATGTTTACGGCGAATAAGTTTATCCCTTAGTCTGTAGCCCGGTTATGAATATATTCTTAACCGGGCAGGATAACTATGCAGTGGTGCAGTCACGTTCCGGCTGCACCTTTATGGTGCGAAAACGTTGTATTCGCAACGTGTTGCGTAAGTTTTCCCTGTTTGTAGTGGGTGTGAGCCTTAAGTAACGGACAGTCTATTGAGGATAATTATGAAAAAGTTGGTTTTGTCTCTTTCTCTGGTGCTGGCATTTTCCAGCGTGACCACAGCCTTCGCCGCTATTCCGAAAAACCTGCGGATCGGCACTGACCCAACCTATGCGCCATTCGAATCTAAAAATGCTCAGGGCGAGCTGGTTGGTTTTGATATCGATCTGGCGAAAGAACTCTGTAAGCGCATTAACACCAAATGCACCTTCGTTGAAAACCCATTAGATGCGCTGATCCCGTCGCTGAAGGCGAAGAAGATCGACGCCATCATGTCTTCCCTGTCTATCACCGAGAAGCGCCAGCAGGAAATCGCGTTCACCGACAAGCTGTACGCGGCTGACTCTCGCCTGGTGGTAGCCAAAGGTTCTCCTATTCAGCCAACTCTTGAGTCGCTGAAAGGCAAGCGCGTGGGCGTGCTGCAGGGCACCACGCAGGAAACTTACGGCAATGAGCACTGGGCGCCAAAAGGTATCGAGATTGTTTCCTATCAGGGGCAGGACTCGATTTACGCTGACCTGGCCGCCGGGCGTATCGACGCCGCATTCCAGGATGAAGTGGCCGCCAGCGAAGGCTTCCTGAAACAGCCTGTCGGCAAAGATTACCAGTTCGGCGGCCCGTCTATTAAAGACGACAAGCTGTTTGGCGTCGGCACCGGCATGGGCCTGCGTAAAGAAGATAACGAGCTGCGTGAGGCGCTGAACAAGGCCTTTGCGGAGATGCGTAAAGACGGCACGTATGAGAAGTTAGCGAAGCCGTACTTTGATTTTAATGTGTATGGTGAATAACCCTTACCGGTGACAAAGGCCCCGCGTCAGACGGGGCCCATTAAGCAGCAGCAAACACTGACGACAGGATACGCACCATGTTGTATGGCTTTTCTGAAGTAATTTTTAAAGGGGCTCTGGTTACGCTTGAGCTGGCGCTCGCCTCGGTTGTCCTTTCCGTGCTGATTGGGCTTGCCGGTGCTGGCGCAAAACTGTCCAAAAATCGTCCGCTCGCATTACTGTTTGAGGGCTACACCACGCTGATTCGCGGGGTGCCGGACCTGGTGCTGATGCTGTTAATTTTCTACGGGCTGCAGATGCTGCTCAACAGCATTACCGATGCGCTGGGCATGGCGCAGTTTGATATCGACCCGATGGTGGCGGGTATTATCACCCTCGGCTTTATCTACGGGGCCTATTTTACCGAAACCTTCCGTGGCGCATTTCTGGCAGTGCCAAAAGGCCACATTGAAGCTGCAACCGCGTTTGGCTTTACCGGCTCCCAAACCTTCCGCCGTATTCTGTTCCCGGCCATGATGCGCTACGCGCTGCCGGGGATCGGTAACAACTGGCAGGTTATTCTCAAGGCAACCGCGCTGGTTTCCCTGCTCGGCCTCGAAGATGTGGTGAAGGCCACGCAGCTCGCCGGGAAAAGCACCTGGCAGCCGTTCTACTTCGCCATTGTCGCCGGGATTATCTATCTGGTCTTTACTACGGTTTCAAACGGGGTGCTGCTCTGGCTTGAACGTCGCTATTCCGTTGGCGTGAAGAGGGCGGAGCTATGATTGATATTATTCACGATTACTGGCAGTCCCTGCTGTGGACCGACGGTTATCGCTATACGGGCGTGGCGATCACGCTATGGCTGCTTATTTTGTCGGTGGTGATGGGCGGGATTCTGGCGCTGTTCCTTGCCATCGGACGCGTCTCCAGTAACAAATTTATCTCGTTCCCCATCTGGCTCTTTACCTACATTTTTCGCGGTACGCCGCTCTACGTGCAGCTGCTGGTTTTCTACTCGGGGATGTACACGCTGGAGATAGTCAAAGGCACTGAACTGCTGAATGCCTTCTTCCGCAGCGGCCTCAACTGTACCGTGCTGGCGCTGACGCTGAACACCTGTGCTTATACCACGGAGATTTTTGCCGGAGCCATTCGCTCGGTGCCTCATGGCGACATTGAAGCGGCGCGCGCCTACGGCTTTTCAAAAGTGAAAATGTATCGCTGTATTATTCTGCCTTCGGCGCTGCGCATCGCGCTGCCGGCGTACAGCAACGAAGTGATCCTGATGCTGCACTCCACGGCGCTGGCGTTTACCGCCACGGTGCCGGATCTGCTCAAGATTGCCCGCGATATTAACTCCGCAACCTACCAGCCGTTTACCGCGTTTGGCATCGCGGCCGTGCTGTATTTGATTATCTCTTATGTGTTGATAAGCCTGTTCCGTAAAGCGGAAAAACGCTGGCTGCAGCACGTTAAACCCGCTTCGCACTGAGTGACTTCTGATGGCTGAAAATAAATTAAACGTAACGGATCTGCACAAACGCTACGGCGAACATGAAGTGCTCAAAGGGGTGTCACTGAAGGCTAACGCCGGAGATGTCATCAGCATCATCGGTTCGTCTGGCTCGGGCAAAAGTACCTTTTTGCGCTGCATTAACTTTCTCGAAAAACCGAGCGAAGGCACGATTGTCGTCAGCAACCAGAACATCAATCTGGTGCGGGATAAAGACGGCCAGCTCAAAGTGGCCGATAAAAACCAGCTGCGCCTGCTGCGCACCCGGCTGACGATGGTGTTCCAGCACTTTAACCTGTGGAGCCACATGACGGTGCTGGAAAACGTGATGGAAGCGCCTATTCAGGTGCTGGGGCTGAGTAAGCAGGAATCGAAAGAGCGGGCGATTAAGTACCTGGCAAAAGTCGGCATCGACGAACGCCAGTACGTTAAATACCCGGTGCATCTGTCCGGTGGCCAGCAGCAGCGTGTTTCTATCGCCCGTGCGCTGGCGATGGAGCCAGAAGTGCTGCTGTTTGATGAGCCTACCTCGGCGCTAGATCCTGAGCTGGTCGGGGAAGTGCTGCGCATTATGCAAAAGCTGGCAGAAGAGGGGAAAACGATGGTCGTTGTGACGCACGAGATGGACTTTGCCCGTCACGTGTCCAGCCACGTTATCTTCCTGCATCAGGGCCGTATTGAAGAAGAAGGGCCGCCGGCCGAGCTGTTCGGCAGCCCGAAAAGTGCCCGTCTGCAGCAGTTCCTTTCCGGATCGCTGAAGTAATCCCTCACCCTAACCCTCTCCCAGAGGGAGAGGGAATAAACATGATTCCACATCAGCTTTTCCCCCCTCTCCCAGAGGGAGAGGGGATAAACATGATTCCACATCAGCTGTTCCCCCCTCTCCCGGAGGGAGAGGGAATAAACATGATTCCACATCAGCTGTTTCCCCCCTCTCCCTCCGGGAGAGGGCCGGGGTGAGGGTGAAGAATGCATCACTCCTCGCCCAACAACCTCACCGCCGTACTCTCATCCGTCACCAGGCCTGACATCCAGCGGCCGGTCAATGCCGCCTTGATGGCAGCAAACTTACGCTCTCCGCCGGAAAAAACGATGATCTTACGCGGGGTGTCGCTTTGCAGCGGCACGCTGGTCAGCAGGGCATCCAGCTCGCTGTAGACGCGCTGGCCGTCGTGGTTAAAGAAATGCCCCAGCATTTCACCGGCAACGCCCTGGCCGTGCAGCATGTTGACCTGCTCATCGGTAATAAATCCTTCGGCATTCAGCGGGCAGCCGATGTCCACCTCGCCAACGCCGAGAAACGCGACGTTGGCCGCCAGCGCCCGGTCGGTCACGCGCTGGTATACTTTGTGGCGACACCACATGTCGCGGTCTTCTTCGCTATCGGCATACAGCGGGGCGGGGATGAAAAAGTATTTACCCTGCATTTTCTCCGCCATTTTGAGCGGCATGTCATAGCGCGTCCCCGAGTCATCACGCGCAATCGCCCCAATCATCGACACGCAGTGGTGCTGCGGGCGTTCGACCCACGGCAGGACGTCGATGATTGAGCGCAGCGTTTTGCCGGAGCCAATGCCGAAGACCTGCGGCTGCTCGTCGGCGATAAACTGCGACATCACTTCGGCACCTTCCACCGCCAGCATCTGCTGGATGGCCTCATCGTCCAGCCCTTCCGAGGGCACCACGCGGCAGATTTCCAGACCGAAACGTTCCCGGACCCGCTGCGCCAGCTTCAGGCAGCGGGCAACCGGATGGGCGATTTTCACCGTCACCATACCCTGCTCGCGTGCGGAAGAAACCAGCCGCTGGGCGACCTGGCGAGAAATCCCCAGCTCACGGGCGATATCCTGCTGCGTCATGCCCGCCACGTAATACATCCAGGCGACGCGCGCGGCTTGTTCTTGTTTTTTCTCTTCTCTGCTCATGGCGGCACCTTATGGCTCTATTGCAGCGCATTCTACCCCGCGCGTGCTTCGTTGGTAATTGGGCAAAAGTCATTTTTATGGGCAAATGTTATCGATGTGAGTTTGATCTCAGAAAGTCGGGGCTGGCCGCAACTAGACTATAACAAACGGGCAAATGCCCTTAAAAATGACAAATGCTTAATTTGAGGTGAATCATGACGACGAAATCGGTATGGATGCATATTGGCGCAGGTTCTTTCCACCGTGCCCATCAGGCGTGGTATCTCAATCAGCTGATCAAGCAGGGCGATGACGGCTGGAGTATTTCGCTGGGCAACATCCGGAATGATGCCGGCGACCTACTGAGCCAGCTGGCGGCGCAGCACGGTGAATATGTGCTGGAAACTGTTACCCCGGAAGGCGAGCGTGCCTACGAAAAGATCTCTTCTATCCGCAAAGTACTGCCGTGGGATAAAGAGATTACTGCCCTGGTTGAAGAGGGCGCCAAAGCGTCGACCCGCGTGATTGCCTTCACCGTGACCGAAGCCGGGTACTACCTCACCCCGCAGCATGAGCTGGACGTTAATCAGGCGGACGTCAAAGCCGATCTCGCCGGAGGCATTACTACGCTGTACGGCGCGCTGAGCCGCATTTTGCATCATCGTATGAGCCACGGCGGCGAGCCGGTAACGCTGCTTAACTGCGATAACCTGCGCCACAACGGCGAACGCTTCCGCCACGGTTTCCTGTCGTTCCTGAAGATGAAGGGCGATCGCGCTCTGTTCGACTGGGTGACCACCCATACCGTTTCGCCTAACACCATGGTTGACCGCATTACGCCGCGTCCTACGGCGGATATTGCCCCGCGGGTGAAAGCGGCTACCGGGTTCGACGACAAAGTGCCGGTGATGGGAGAGTCCTTTATCCAGTGGGTTATTGAGGATGATTTTATTAACGGCCGTCCGGCGTTAGAGAACGTTGGTGTCGAAATGGTGAAATCCGTGCTGCCGTATGAAGAGGCAAAAATCCGCATTCTGAACGCCAGCCACAGCTGCATTGCCTGGGCCGGCACGCTTACCGGCCTGAGCTACATCGATGAAAGCACCGTGCAGCAGCCGATTAAGCAGATGGCGTGGGACTACGTCACGGAGGATGTCATTCCTTCGCTGTCGCCCAGCCCGCTGGATCTGGCCGGGTATCGTGACGTTGTGCTGGCCCGCTTTAGCAATCCGTATATCAAAGATACCAACCAGCGCGTGGCGGCCGACGGCCTGTCCAAGATCCCCGGTTTTATCACGCCAACGTTGATTGAGTGCTACCAGCGAGGTGAGGAACCTGCGGCAACGGCAGTTCTGCCCGCGCTGTTCTTCCTGTTCCTGCAGCGTTGGGCCCAGGGCCAGCTGCCTTACCAGTACCAGGACGGCGTCATGCAGGACGACGCTATTCGCGCCTTATTCGCTTCTCCTGAGCCGCTCAAGGCCTTTGTCAGCGATGAAACCTTGTTTGCCGAACTCGCCCATTCCTCAGCTTTCCATGAGCTGATGGCGCGAACGGTCGCCCGGCTGGAAGCGTGGATCGCCTCTGTGCAGCAGCCGCTGGCGACAGCTTAAGGAGGCGCTATGTATCTCGGAATCGATATCGGCACGTCTGAACTAAAGGCTTTGCTCATCGACGGGCAGGGCGAAATCCTGGGCTCTGCTCACGCGGCGCTAACCGTTCAACGCCCGCATTCGCACTGGGCTGAACAGGATCCTGAAGCCTGGTGGCAGGCGACGCAGCAGGTGGTTTCTACTCTGCGCCAGCAAATACCAGATGCCTGGGCGCAGATCCGCGCTATTGGCCTGTCCGGGCAGATGCACGGCGCGGTGCTGCTGGGCGGCCAGGGAGAAGTGCTGCGCCCCTGCATTCTGTGGAACGACACGCGTAGCGCCGAAGAATGCGCTCGACTCACCGAAGAACATCCGCAATTTCTGACCATCAGCGGCAACCTGGTGATGCCCGGCTTTACCGCCCCGAAGCTTCGCTGGGTGGCGGAGCATGAACCGGAAATCTTTTCCCGCGTGGATAAGGTGCTGCTGCCGAAAGATTACCTGCGCTGGCGGCTGAGCGGTGAGTTTGTCTCTGACCCGTCAGACGCCGCAGGAACGCTGTGGCTGGACGTGGCAAAGCGCGACTGGTCAGACAAACTGCTGGCGGCTACCGGGCTAACCCGCAGCCAGATGCCGAGGCTGGTGGAGGGCAGCGAAGTCAGCGCTGTTTTACGTTCAGCTCTGGCGACCGAGTGGGGGCTTAGCTCCGGCGTCAAAATCGCCGGCGGCGGGGGCGATAACGCTACCTCGGCAGTAGGCGTTGGCGCGGTGAATAACGGCGACGCGTTTATTTCGCTCGGCACGTCCGGCGTTATCTTCGTGGTTAACGACGAGCTTCAAACCCGCCCTGAGTCCGGCGTGCATGCCTTTTGCCACGCTTTACCTCAGCGCTGGCACCAGATGAGCGTGATGCTCAGCGCCGCCAGCTGTCTGCGCTGGGTGTGCAATTTGCTGTCGGTCACTGAAAGCCAGCTCATGGAGGAGATGGCCGGGCTGAGCGACGAGCAGAAAAAGCATGCGCCTGTTTTCCTGCCTTATCTGTCAGGGGAGCGCACGCCGCACAACGATGCTCACGCCATGGGGAGTTTCTTTGCGCTAAACCATGAAACCAGCCGTGCCTTGCTGGGGTATTCGGTGATTGAGGGCGTGACCTTTGGCCTGGCGGACGGCATGGCGGTGCTGGAGACGTCCCGCAGCCAGATTACCCAATGCAGCCTGACCGGCGGAGGGGCGCGCAGCGCTATCTGGGCGCAGCTGATTGCCGACGTGCTGGATGTGCCGATTGTGACGCATCCGGCCAGCTCTTCCGGCGCGCTCGGCGCAGCTCGTCTTGGCTGGCTGGCCGATGGTGGGGTGGAAGAGGTGGTTTGCCGCAAGCCTCCCGTTCAGTTGCGCTTCACGCCGCGCAAAGCCTTGCAGACTGTGCTGCAGCAGCGTTTGTCCGTGTTCCACCTGCTTTACCAACAACAAAAAGCCGCTCGTAAGCTGCTGCCCTGACTGCCCTCCCGGCGGCCTTTCCGCTGCCGGGAACCCTGTATCCGAGAACGAGGAAGAGTGTTATGCAATCTAAACACTACTGGTTTGGTTTACCTAAACATCTGCTGTGGGGATTTATCGCCATCGCTATTTTTATGAGCGGCGATGGTTTCGAGATGGCGTTTTTGTCTAAGCACATTACCGACATGGGCTTTACGCCCGCGCAATCGGCGATGGTGTTTACCCTGTATGGTCTTGCGGCAGGCCTTGCGGCCTGGGCTTCCGGCGTAGTGGCTGAGCTTATCACCCCGCAAAAAGCGATGCTGATTGGTTTTGTGACCTGGGTAGTGATGCACGCATTGTTTATGACGCTCGGCCTGGGGATGCGTAACTACCCGCTGATGCTGCTGTTCTACGGCATTCGCGGCCTGGCCTATCCGCTGTTTATCTACTCCTTCATGTTGATGCTGGTGCAGGTGGTACCGCGTGAGAGGCTGGCGGCGGCGACCGGCTGGTTCTGGGCTATGTACTCTATCGGTATCGGCGTGGTGGGGAGCTATCTGCCAAGCCTGACTATCCCGGCATTTGGCGAAACGGGCACGCTGTGGATGGCCATTGCCTGGGTAACGGGCGGCGGGCTTATCGCCTTCTTCAGCCTCCGTAATGTGCCGGTTGACCGCTCGCGGATTAATCTGCCGCTGCGCGAGAAAATGACGGAGATGTCGCGGGCGGTGACCATCCTGTTCAGCAACCGTGACGTGTTTTATGCCTGCCTGATCCGCATTATCAACACGCTGTCTCTGTTTGGCTTCGCGATAGTGATGCCGCTGCTGTTTGTTGATCGTCTCGGCTTCACGATTTCTGAATGGCTGCAGATTTGGGCGGTGTTCTTCTTTGTCACCATTTTCACCAATATCTTTTGGGGAATTATGGGGGAGTACATCGGTTGGATCCGCCAGGTGCGCTGGTTCGGCTGTTTAGGCATGGCGATTTCCAGCCTGACGTTTTATTACCTGCCGGTGTGGGTGGGGCATAACTTCTGGGTCGCGCTGATCCCGGCCGTGATGCTTGGCACCTTTGTCGCGGCGTTTGTGCCGATGACGGCGGTATTTCCAACGCTGGAGCCACACCATCGCGGAGCGGCCATCTCCATCTATAACCTGTCCGCGGGGATGAGCAACTTTGTGGCACCGGCTATTGCCTCGCTGATCCTGCCGTTCTTCGACATTGTGGGCGTGGTCTGGGCGTATACCGGGCTGTATCTGTTTGCGGGCGTACTGACGTTTATTATCAAAGTCCCGCAGCCGAAGCGGGTGAAGGGTAAAGCTGGCGCGGGGGAAATGAGCCCCGTGGAGCAGTAAAATGAAAAGCCGGGGATAAGCCCGGCTTTTTGCTGTTAGCGAATCACATCACCCAGCGCTTCGTCTAAGTCGAACCAGCGGAAGCCAAAGCCTGACTCTTCCAGACGTTTAGGTAGCGCCCGCTGCCCGCCGAGCACTAAAACAGAGGATTCCCCCATCAGCAGACGAATCGCCGTGGCCGGGGCGCGAAGAATGGCCGGGCGTTTGAGCGCGTGGCCCAGGGCGTGAGAAAACTGTTCGTTGCGCACCGGGTAAGGGGAAACCATATTAAACGGCCCGCGCAGGTCGTTATCCAGCAGCCAGAGAATGCCGTTCACCATATCGTCGATGTGGATCCACGCCAGATACTGGCGACCATTGCCGATGGGGCCGCCCAGCCCGAGCCGGAACAGCGGCAGCATTTTGGCCAGAATGCCGCCTTTAGGGGCTAATACAACGCCGGTGCGTAACAGGCAAACTCGCGTCTTTTCACTTTGCGCGCCGCAGGCAATTTGCTCCCAGCGGGCGCAAAGCTTGTGGGTGAATTCGTTGTGGGGCGGTTCATCTTCGGTGACGACCACTTCGCCGAGGTCGCCATAGTAGCCGGTGGCGGAGCCGGAAATAAACGCTTTGGGAGGCTGCTGGCTGGCCTTAAACAGTTCGACCAGCCGCTCGGTAATTTGCCAGCGGCTCTGGCACAGAAGCTGTTTTTGTTCCTCGCTCCAGCGTTTATCGGCGATCGGTTCACCGGCCAGGTTTATGACCGCGTCAAAGGCGTCGAGATTTTGTAAGCCGTCGAGCCCTTTGAGCAGCGCCACGCGCTTGTCCAGCCGCTTGCTGGCCTTTTCCGGCGAGCGGGTGACGACCGACACCTGATGGTTAAGCTCAAGCAGGCGAGATATCAGGTGGCGGCCAATTAATCCGCTGCCGCCGGTAATCAGGATCTCCATACGTACCTCCCACCAGAAAGCGCTTATCGCCGCCAGCTCAGGGTCATGGATACCGAGTCGGCGTAGCGGAGCGCGTGAAGTTTATCGATCTCCACTTCAGCATATGTCACCCAGGGATGAGCACATGCGATATTCAGCACATCCTGAGTTAATTTTTCCAGCAGCGAGAAGCGGTTATTCTCGACCAGCTGAATTATCTCTTTGGTCACGGTGCGGTAGTTCAGCGCATCGTTGATGTTCTCGCTGGCCCTTGCTTTGCCGGCAGGATAGTGGAGCGCGACGTTAATCACGATGTCCTGTCGGTTGGCAATCTCTTCTTCTTTGATGCCAATAAAGGTACGCAGGCGCAGATTTTTAATGCGAATAATGGCGTCTGGTTGCATGGATGACATTGCAGGTTCCTTATAAGTCTTTTCCCGCCACAGGATACACCAGCGCGGGAAAAAACCTGAACCGGGGATTACGCCTTCTCTGCCTGCTGATAAGCCTTCACGGTGGCAGGTCGGGTTCGTATCCGTTCAAACCAGTTTCTGACCGCCGGGAAATTGGCCAGGTCAACGCGCTGGCGTTCATGAGACACCACCCACGGCCAGGTCGCGATGTCCGCTATGCTGTAATCGTGGCCACCAAGCCACGGGGCTTTCTCAAGTTGTTTGTTGAGTACGCCATAAAGGCGCTGGGTTTCGACCTGATAGCGCTCTATGGCATACGGCACGGGCTGAGGGGCAAAATGGTTGAAATGGTGGTTCTGGCCCAGCATGGGCCCAAAGCCGCCAACTTGCCAAAACAGCCACTGCAGCGTGGCGTGGCGGACGCGCAGTTCTTTGCTGAGGAGCAGCCCGGTTTTATCGGCCAGGTAAAGCAGGATTTCGCCGGACTCAAAGAGGCTCAGAGGCTCGCCGCCGTCGGCAGGCTTATTATCGACGATGGCAGGAATTTTGTTATTCGGTGAGATAGCCAGGAAAGCCGGGCGGAACTGGTCGCCTTTGCCGATATCGATACGGTGGATTTTGTAATCCAGGCCAGCTTCTTCGAGAAAAAGGGTGATTTTATGGCCGTTTGGGGTAGGCGCATAATAAAGATCGATCATGGTCACTCCAGGGGTTAGCACATTTTTAACAAACGTTTTGAGTATAGGCATTTTTGCTCATGCCGCACCGGAATGGTGCGTTTTAAGCGGATGACAAAACGGTTTTTTCGCTCTATGTTCAATAACCTGACGCGCGAATAAATGAGGATATGATGAGCCAGCCTGCCATGACGTTGTGGACCGATAGCCACTATTTTAGCCCGTATGCGCTTTCAGTTTTTGTTGCGCTGAAGGAGAAGGGGCTCGCCTTTTCGCTGCAAACTGTTGATCTCGCCAGCGGTCAGAATTTGAAACCGGGCTGGAAGGGCTTCGATCTCACTCGTCGCGTGCCCGTGCTGGCCGTTGGGGATTTTGTGCTCAGCGAATCCTCCGCTATTGATGAGTATCTGGAGGAACGTTTTTCCCCGCCGACGTGGGAGCGTATTTATCCTCATGACATCGAAAAACGTGCCCGCGCGCGCCAGGTTCAGGCGTGGCTGCGCAGCGACCTGATGCCGATCCGGGAAGAACGTTCTACGGACGTGGTTTTCGCCGGTAAGAAGAAACCCGCGCTGAGTTCAGCCGGTCAGCAGGCAGCGGAGAAACTGATCGCGACCGCAGAGCGCTTGCTTCCAGAGGGGCAGCAGAATTTATTCGGCGAGTGGTCGATTGCCGATACCGATTTGGCATTGATGCTCAACCGCCTGATTTTGAATGGGGATGACGTGCCGGAACGGCTGAAAGAGTATGCCAGCTTCCAGTGGCAGCGCGCTTCGGTACAGCTTTGGCTGGCGCTGTCGGTGAAAAACGCAGGCTGATGGCGGGCTGATAATTCGATATCATTGGCTGATTATCATTACAGGAGCCAGGGATAAATGAAGCTAATGTTTGCCTCGGACCTTCACGGTTCGTTAGCCGCCACGGAAAAAGTGCTGGAACGCTTTGCGCAAAGCGAAGCGAAATGGCTGGTGATATTGGGCGATATACTGAACCACGGCCCGCGTAACGCGCTGCCTGAAGGCTACAATCCCCCGGCGGTAGCGCAATGCCTTAACGGCGTCGCCGATAAAATTATTGCGGTACGTGGAAATTGCGACAGCGAAGTTGATCAGATGCTGCTTCAGTTTCCCATCACCGCGCCCTGGCAGCAGGTTTTGCTGGCCCGGCAGCGGCTGTTTCTCACCCACGGGCATCTCTATCATCCGGATAACCTGCCGCCTTTGGCCGCTAGCGATGTTCTGATTTTCGGCCATACGCATCTTCCGGTTGCAGAAAAGCACGAACAGATCTATTTGTTTAATCCAGGCTCTGTCAGCATACCGAAGGGCGGTTTTGAGGCCAGTTACGGGATGCTTGATGATGGCGTTCTGACCGTTCGCACGCTGGAGAGTAATGGGGTTATTGCACAGGTGAGCATTACCCCGTAACGTTGACAGGTTAATCCAATAACGCGCCGTAAGAGCGCCCCTGAATAAGGTTTCCCCGATGGTGGAACAGAGTCATTTTGTCGGCACGGAATGGGTAGATATTGTTAATGAAGACAATGAGGTCATCGCACAGGCTAGCCGCGAGCAAATGCGCGCGCAGCGGCTGCGTCATCGCGCGACCTATATTGTGGTTCACGACGGTATGGGCAAAATTCTGGTACAGCGTCGTACCGAAATCAAAGACTTCATGCCGGGCATGCTGGATGCCACCGCGGGCGGAGTCGTGCAGGCGGATGAACAAATGCTGGAGTCTGCTCGCCGTGAGGCGGAAGAGGAACTCGGTATTGCAGGCGTACCTTTTGCCGAACACGGTCAGTTCTACTTCGAAGACAACAGCTGTCGCGTGTGGGGCGGGCTCTTTAGCTGTGTTTCTCACGGGCCTTTCGCGCTGCAGGAAGAAGAAGTCAGCGAAGTCAGTTGGATGTCGCCGGAAGAAATCACCGCGCGCTGCGACGAATTTACCCCTGATTCGCTGAAGGCGCTGGCGCTGTGGATGACCCGCAACGCCAAAAATGAGTCTCAAAGCGAACAGAGCGAGTAATTGTTTACCCTCACCCCGATCCTCTTCAAGTAAGGAGGGGACCAGGGTGAGGGGAAATCAGCAGCTGTCACGCATACATAGCGAAGACGCGATAGTCGGGCTGCGATCCCACTCTTCTTCGTTTATCCTCGCCAGCAGCGCCCGTCCTGCCTCAATCCCAATTTTACGATGCGGTACCGCGATGGTTGTTAGCGCAGGCTGACACACGCGGCTTACGTCGCTGTCACCAAACCCGACGATGGCTAAGTCGTCAGGGACTTTGATGCGTCGACGCTGGCATTCGTACAGCGCGCCGCAGGCCAGCTCATCTGACACGCACACCAGCGCATCCAGCTCCGGCCAGGCCAGCAAAAACTCGGGTAGCTGTGCGGCCCCGGTGGAAAAGCTCGGTGGCGCAGCGGCGTTGATCACCCGGTTAGGCGACATATGGTGGCGCAGCATCGCTTTGTACCAACCCTGAAGGTGCTGCTGGAAAATCCACTGCTCCTGGTTGGCGCACAGCAGGCCGATGTTCTGATAGCCACGGTGGATAAGCATTTCCGTCAGTTCAAACATTGCCGCGACGTTATCAATGCCGATGTTCATGTCCAGCGGGTCGGTGCGCGTGGCTCCTATCTCCAGAACAGGAATACTGGCATGTCTGAGCCAGCCGCGCACCGTGTCACTGTGCTCAACGCTGAGTAAAATCGCCGCCGCGATATTGGAGGCGAGCAGCGTTTCCAGCAGCTTTTCCTCCTGCTCCAGCCGATGCTGAGACTCCGCAAGCACTATCTGATATCCCGCCGGCTGCAGCACCTGCTGGAGGCCGGCAAACATTTCGTTGCAGCCTGATTCGGCCAGGCTTGGTACGACCATCGCAATAGTGTACGAAGAGGCTGACGCCAACGCGCTTGCCGCAAGGTTTGGCATGTAACCCAGTTCGGAAACGGCCGCTTCGATTTTTTCGCGTAATTTATCGGAAACCTGCTCCGGCGTTCTTAACGCTCGCGAGACGGTCATGGTTCCGACTCCCGCGAGCTGAGCCACATCTGCAAGCGTCACCTTACCGGTACTACGCCGCTTTCGGGTTATGGACATTGTGATTCCTGATTCTCGTACCTGAAAAACGCCAGGCTGACGTTGGCCCCTGAAAATGAAGGGGAAATATCGCTCAAGTATACGCCTGAAATCGTGTGTCTTAATGCGATTTAACACAATGATTGCATTTTGATAGCGCTATCACAAAACCGAGTGATAGTTATTGGTAGCGCTATCTTTGTGATGCTAGTCACAGTTAAACCCGAGGCCGTTGAATAAAGTTTGCCCATCATCAACGTCGATTTCGAGAGGGTATCGTGCTTAACCAATGGCTGCATCAGGGGACTATCCAGCTTCACGACAACGCCGCTAGCTGGCAGCAGGCGCTGGAAATTAGCGCCCAGCCGCTGCTGGATGCGGGAATTATTGCCCCACATTACCTGACGGCCATCATGCAACAGCATCAAAAGCTGGGGCCTTATTATGTGCTGGCGCCGGGCCTGGCGATGCCGCATGCGCGGCCGGAAGAAGGCGCCACCGGGCTTGGGCTGTCTCTGTTAAAGCTGAAGCAGGGCGTCAGCTTTCATTCCGAAGGCAACGATCCGGTAGACGTTATTATTATGCTGGCGGCACCCGACAGTCACAGCCACATTGAAATGATTTCCGCGCTCGCCGAGCTATTTTCCAGCGACGAAGATATGGCATTACTGCATCAGGCCAATAACCTGGAGGAAATACAAAAAATAATTAATCGATTCTAGTTTTTTAATTTAACACCATGGTTTTTTACGTTGCATTGAAAAATGCGATGCGCTCGTACTCTACAAAAAATATAAGGTAAACACGATGAAGATAATGGCAATCTGCGGTTCCGGCCTGGGCAGTAGCTTTATGGTCGAAATGAATATTAAAAAGGTGCTTAAAAAACTCAATATTGAAGCGGAAGTTGAGCACTCTGATTTATCCTCCGCCACACCGGGAGCGGCTGATGTATTTGTGATGGCGAAAGACATTGCCGCCAGCGCAAGCCTGCCAGACAGTCAGCTGGTGGTTATCAACAACATCATCGATATCAATGAGCTGGAAAATAAGCTTAGCGCTTATTTTGCTGGTCGTTAATCATAATTAGCGGAGGCGGATATGTTTATCCTTGGCACGCTGAATTTTATTGTTGATATTCTAAAGGTTCCGGCCATTCTCGTCGGGTTGATAGCATTAATTGGCCTGGTGGCACAAAAGAAGTCATTTTCTGATGTGGTGAAGGGCTCAATTAAAACCGTTCTGGGCTTTATTGTTCTGGGCGGCGGTGCCACCGTATTAGTGGGGTCTTTGAATCCACTGGGCGGCATGTTTGAACATGCATTTAATATCCAGGGCATTATTCCTAATAATGAAGCGATTGTTTCCATCGCGCTGGAAAAATACGGGGCATCAACGGCGTTGATCATGGCCTTCGGGATGGTGGCGAACATTATTGTGGCTCGCTTTACCCGCCTGAAGTACATCTTCCTGACCGGCCATCATACGTTCTATATGGCGTGTATGATCAGCGTCATCCTGACGGTGGCGGGCTTTGAAGGCGTACCGCTGGTGTTTACCGGCTCGCTGATCCTTGGCCTGATCATGGCATTCTTCCCGGCCATTGCGCAGCGCTATATGCGCCGTATCACCGGCACCGATGACATCGGTTTTGGCCACTTCGGCACGCTGGGCTACGTCTTGTCCGGCTGGATCGGCAGCAAGTGCGGCAAGGGCTCACGCTCAACGGAAGAGATGAACCTGCCGAAGAACCTGAGCTTCCTGCGTGACAGCTCAATCTCCATCTCCCTGACCATGATAATCATCTACATGATCCTCGCGATTTGCGCGGGCCAGACGTATGTAGAAGAGAAGCTGAGCGGCGGCCAGAACTTCCTGGTTTACTCCATTATTCAGGCAATTACCTTTGCGGCCGGGGTGTTTATCATCCTGCAGGGCGTGCGCTTGATTCTGGCGGAAATCGTCCCGGCGTTTACCGGTTTCTCCGAGAAGCTGGTGCCAAATGCTCGCCCGGCGCTGGACTGCCCGGTGGTTTACCCATACGCGCCAAACGCCGTGCTGATTGGCTTCCTGTTCAGCTTCCTTGGCGGTCTTGTCGGGCTGTTCCTGCTGGGGCAGATGAAGCTGGTACTGATTTTGCCGGGCGTGGTGCCTCACTTCTTTACCGGGGCTACCGCTGGCGTGTTTGGTAACGCTACCGGCGGCCGGCGCGGCGCAATGGTGGGCTCTTTCGCCAACGGCCTGCTGATCACCTTCCTGCCGGTTCTGCTGCTGCCTGTGCTGGGGGCGCTTGGCTTCGCCAACACCACGTTCTCCGACGCTGACTTCGGTGTGGTAGGCATTATCCTCGGCAACCTGGCGCGCTTCCTGTCACCAGCGGCGATTACCGCAGTGGTCGTTGCCGTCTTTGCGGTACTGGTCGGGTTCAACTATCTGGGCAAAGGAAAAGGCACTCCTGCCGTACACACTGAAGATAATACGGGGGCTAAATAATGAATGAACTGGCAGACGTCTCGCGGTTTGCGCGCGATATCCGGGTGGAGACGCTGAAGGCGCTCACGCAGCTGGGGTTCGGTCACTACGGCGGCAGCATGTCGGTGGTGGAAACGCTGGCGGTGCTGTATGGCGAGGTGATGAATATCGATCCGGGTGACCCTGACTGGGCAGAGCGCGACTACTTTGTGCTGTCGAAGGGGCATGCTGGCCCGGCGCTGTACAGCACGCTGGCGCTGAAGGGATATTTCCCGGTCGAGCAGTTGGCTACTCTGAATGAGAATGGGACCAGCCTGCCGAGCCACCCTGACCGCCTGAAAACTCGCGGCGTGGACGCCACCACCGGTTCGCTGGGGCAGGGGATTTCTATCGCCGCCGGTATTGCGCTTTCCCACAAGCTGGCGCAGCGCCGTAACCGGGTATTCAGCATCGTCGGCGACGGCGAGCTGAATGAGGGGCAGTGCTGGGAGGCTTTCCAGTTTATTGCTCATCACCGCCTCAATAACCTGACGGTTTTTGTCGACTGGAACAAGCAACAGCTGGACGGCGAGCTGGACGAAATCATCTGCGCATTCGATCTGGAAGAGAAGTTTAGCGCCTTCGGTTTTGACGTGGTGAAGGTGAAAGGGGATGACATCGCCGGCTTGCTGGCAGCGGTGAAGCCCGTGCGCAGCGGCGAGCAGCGCCCTCTGCTGGTGATCCTCGACAGCGTGAAGGGGCAAGGCGTGCCGTATCTTGAACAACTGGGTAACTCTCACCATCTCCGCCTGACGGAGCAGTCAAAACAGGCGCTGGAGCAGGCCATCGCGCAACTGGAGGCGGAACATGATTAAGGTAAGCCAGACCGGCGGCCAGGACGCCGTTGAGATGCGGAAAATCTATGCCGGGTTTGTTCAGCAGCAGATTAGCGAAGACAGCGGTATTATCGCGCTGGAAGCTGACCTGATGAGTTCGATGGCGATGGATGGCGTACAGCGAGATAACCCGCAGCACGTGATTAACTGCGGCATCATGGAAGCCAACGTGATTGGCGTGGCGGCAGGCCTGTCGCTGACCGGGCGTAAGCCGTTTGTTCATACTTTTACCGCCTTCGCCAGCCGCCGCTGCTTTGACCAGCTGTTTATGTCGCTGGATTACCAGCGCAATAACGTCAAGGTTATCGCTTCTGACGCCGGGGTAACGGCCTGCCATAACGGCGGTACCCATATGTCGTTCGAAGATATGGGCATTGTGCGTGGGCTGGCGCACTCCATCGTGCTGGAGGTGACCGACGCGGTGATGTTTAAGGACATTCTGCGTCAGCTGATCGAGCTGGAAGGTTTCTACTGGGTGCGCACTATTCGTAAGCAGGCGGCTACCGTTTATGAGGAAGGCTCGACCTTCACCATCGGCAAAGGCAACGTGCTGCGCGAAGGCACGGACATTACGCTGATAGCCAACGGGATTATGGTTGCAGAAGCGCTAAAAGCCGCTCAGCAGCTTGAGCTGGAGGGCGTCAGCGCGGCGGTGATCGACATGTTCACCCTCAAGCCTGTCGACCGCATGCTGGTGAAGAACTACGCCGAGAAAACCGGGCGCATCGTCACCTGTGAAAACCACAGTATTCACAACGGACTGGGGTCAGCGGTGGCGGAAGTTCTGGTGGAAACCTGCCCTGTGCCGATGCGAAGAGTGGGCGTGAAGGAGCGTTACGGCCAGGTTGGCACTCAGGACTTCCTGCAGCAGGAATATGGCCTGACGGCGGCCGATATTGTGAAGGCGGCTAAAGAGCTACTGTAGAGGGCTAAAGCAATAAAAAAGGCAGCCAGGTGGCTGCCTTTTTACGTCTCAGCTGGCTTACTCTTGCTGAGCGGACTGAATCGCGGTCAGAGCGATGGTGTAGACGATATCGTCAACCAGCGCGCCACGGGACAGGTCGTTAACCGGCTTGCGCATACCCTGCAGCATTGGCCCGATGGAGATCAGGTCTGCAGAACGCTGTACCGCTTTATAGGTGGTGTTACCGGTGTTCAGGTCAGGGAAGATGAACACGGTCGCACGGCCCGCAACAGGGGAGTTTGGTGCCTTAGACTTAGCCACGTCAGCCATTACCGCAGCGTCATACTGCAGTGGGCCGTCGATGACCAGATCGGGGCGTTTTTCCTGAGCGATACGGGTAGCTTCACGCACTTTCTCAACGTCGCTACCTGCGCCGGAGTTACCGGTGGAGTAGGAGAGCATTGCAACGCGTGGGTCGATACCGAAAGCGGCAGCGGAGTCAGCGGACTGAATCGCGATTTCTGCCAGCTGTTCTGCGGTTGGATCCGGGTTAATCGCACAGTCGCCGTAAACGTAAACTTGTTCAGGCAGCAGCATGAAGAACACGGAAGACACCAGAGAACTGCCTGGTGCAGTTTTGATCAGCTGCAGCGGCGGACGGATGGTGTTCGCGGTGGTGTGAACCGCACCGGAAACCAGGCCGTCAACTTCGTCCTGCTCGAGCATCAGGGTGCCAAGCACAACGTTGTCTTCCAGCTGTTCGCGGGCAACGGCTTCGGTCATGCCCTTGCTCTTACGCAGCTCAACCAGGCGGGCAACGTAGCTTTCGCGAACCACTTCTGGATCGACGATTTCGATGCCTGCGCCCAGCTCAACGCCCTGCGCCGCAGCAACACGGGTGATTTCATCCGGGTTACCCAGCAGCACACAGGTCGCGATACCACGTTCAGCACAGATAGCCGCTGCTTTAACGGTACGCGGCTCGTCGCCTTCCGGCAGCACAACGCGTTTACCGGCTTTACGAGCCAGTTCGGTCAGCTGGTAACGGAACGCTGGAGGAGACAGACGACGGCTGCGCTCGGAGGTCGCGGTCAGGGATTCGATCCAGTTCGCATCGATGTGGCTGGCCACATATTCCTGCACTTTTTCGATACGCTGATGGTCGTCGGTTGGGACTTCCAGGTTGAAGCTCTGCAGGCTCAGAGAGGTCTGCCAGGTGTTGGTGTCAACCATGAACAGCGGCAGGCCGGTAGCGAAAGCACGCTCGCACAGCTTGCTGATGCGTGGGTCCATTTCGTAACCGCCGGTCAGCAGGATGGCGCCAATTTCAACGCCGTTCATTGCAGCCAGGCAGGCGGCAACCAGCACGTCCGGGCGATCTGCGGAGGTGACCAGCAGAGAACCAGGGCGGAAGTGTTCCAGCATGTGCGGAATGCTGCGCGCACAGAAAGTCACGGACTTCACGCGGCGAGTATTGATGTCACCTTCGTTAATGACGGTCGCGTTCAGGTGGCGAGCCATATCGATGGCGCGGGTAGCAATCAGTTCGAAGCTCCACGGCACGCAACCCAGAACCGGCAGCGGGCTGTCGGCAAACAGCTGCTTAGGATCGATGTTAGCGATGCTCGCTTTGCTGGAGTCGTCGAAGATCTCGGACAGGTCCGGACGGGTACGACCCTGCTCATCAACCGGGGCGTTCAGTTTGTTAATGATAACGCCGGTGATGTTGGTGTTTTTGCTGCCGCCGAAGCTGCTGCTGGTCAGTTCGATACGCTCTTTCAGCTGCTCCGGAGAGTCATTGCCCAGAGACATTACGAAGACGATTTCCGCATTCAGGGTTTTGGCGATTTCATAGTTCAGCGCCTGAGCAAACTGGTGTTTGCGGGTCGGCACCAGGCCTTCAACCAGAACGACTTCAGCATCTTTGCTGCTGGCGTGGTAGTTGGCGATGATCTCTTCCATCAGCACGTCCTGCTGATTGCTGGACAGCAGGGACTCTACGTGGCCCATGTTCAGCGGCTCGGCGGCCGGGATGGTGGAGTTAGCGCGGATGATGCTGGTGGTCTGGTCCGGGCTATCGCCACCGGTACGCGGCTGGGCGATAGGTTTGAAGACGCTCAGACGAACGCCTTTTTGTTCCATAGCACGGATAACGCCAAGGCTTACGCTGGTAAGGCCGACGCTGGTTCCGGTAGGGATCAGCATAATAGTACGGGACACGGTATAACCTCTTTCGTTTTCGCGAGCAGGGATGCTCACTCGACTCAGAAAACAACACCGCCAGCTAAGGCTGGCGGTGAGGGAATCAGGCGGTCAGGCGGGATGCATCCTGAGCGATGACCAGCTCTTCGTTGGTGGTGATAACCACCGCCGGGCGGGTGCCTTCCTTGTTGATGAAGCCAGACTTGCCGAAACGTGCAGCCAGGTTGCGCTCGTGATCAACTTCGAAGCCCAGTACGCCCAGTTTGCCCAGGGACAGTTCACGTACCATGGCGGCGTTTTCACCGATACCACCGGTGAAGACAACGGCGTCCAGACGACCTTCCATCAGCGCAGTGTAGGAGCCGATGTATTTCGCCAGACGGTGGCAGTAAACGTCCATTGCACGTTTAGCGTCTTCTTTCGTTGCGTAGTTGTCTTCAACGTAGCGGCAGTCGCTGGTGACTTCGGTCAGACCCAGCAGGCCGGACTCTTTGGTCAGCATTTTGTTGATGTCTTCCACGCTCATGCCCAGGGCATCGTGCAGGTGGAAGATAATAGCCGGGTCGATGTCGCCGGAGCGGGTACCCATGACCAGACCTTCCAGCGGGGTCAGACCCATGGAGGTATCAACGCATTTACCGTTACGGATTGCAGAAACGGAACCGCCGTTGCCCAGGTGGCAGGTGATGATGTTCAGTTCATCAACCGGCTTGTTCAGCATTTTTGCGGCTTCCTGAGTCACGTAGAAGTGGCTGGTGCCGTGTGCGCCGTAGCGACGAACGCCGTGCTCTTTGTACAGTTTGTACGGCAGAGCGTAGAGGAAAGATTCTTCCGGCATGGTCTGATGGAACGCGGTGTCGAACACGGCAACGTTTTTATCAGCCAGGTTAGGGAAGGATTTCAGGGCTTCAGCGATACCGATCAGGTGTGCAGGGTTATGCAGCGGTGCAAAAGAGGCAGAATCTTTGATACCCTGAATCACGGAATCATCGATAACAACGGAGCTGGTGTATTTTTCACCGCCGTGTACGATACGGTGACCAATTGCGGTCAGCTGAGCGGACAATTCTGGTTTTTCTGCCAGAATCTTATTAACGATGAAGTTAAGAGCTTCGCTGTGAGCGGCACCTGCACCCAGAGCCGCTTCTTGTTTAGCGCCGTCCAGTTTCCATTTGATGCGGGCTTCAGGAAGGTGGAAACACTCTGCTAAACCAGAAAGGTACTCTTCACCGTTTACGGCATCGATAATTGCGAATTTAAGTGATGAGCTACCGCAGTTCAGAACCAGTACTAGCTTACTCGACATGGAAGTACCTATTTTTGATACGTGGCTAAAAAAACGTCAGTTAGTCTATCAGCGTAGCGCATGATGACGCGGACATTTATGATTAACGTCATGCCAGAAGCGTTTTTCGGCATGGCGAATAAAATTACTCAGAGTTTACGCCATATTCCCGAAGCTGCAGGTCACGGCGATGTAAAAGAATGTTTGACAGCATGTGGTTTCCCCACTACGGCCATCAAGGCCGGCACAGGGTAGCAGATAGAGGCTCGTAAAGACAAAATTTTTTGAACGATGTCATTGAGAGTTGCTGAGTTGCAAAATTATTTTATTTTTTATATGTAGAGTTGAGGTATGAGCCATGTCGACACCCCAGAATAGCCATGTTAGCTGGTTTAGCCTGTTCGGACGTGGGCAGCACTACTCGAAGACCTGGCCGCTGGATAAGCGCCTGTCACCGGTATTTATCGAAAATCGTGTGATTCGTGCCACCCGGTACGCCATACGTTTTATGCCGCCGCTGGCGGTGTTTACGCTGACCTGGCAAATCGCGCTGGGCGGCCAGCTTGGCCCCGCGGTGGCCACGGCACTTTTTGCCTGTAGCCTGCCAATGCAAGGACTGTGGTGGCTCGGCAAGCGCTCGGTCACGCCGTTACCGCCTTCGACCTTACAATGGTTTTATGAAGTTCGTATGAAACTGCAGGAAGCAGGTCAGGCGCTGGCCCCGGTTGAAGGCAAGCCGGACTACCAGGCGCTGGCAGACGTGCTCAAGCGCGCGTTCAAACAGCTGGATAAAACTTTCCTGGATGATTTGTAATTACCCTACGGTTGCGCATATAAAGGAAGGCATACTTTCTTACAGGTTATCTTCGTCATAACCTGGATTTTTCCATGCACCAAAGGAGTCAGGAAATGGAAATGACTAACGCGCAACGTCTGATTTTATCCAACCAGTATAAGATGATGACGATGATGGACCCGGATAACGCCGAGCGCTATCGTCGCCTGCAAACCATCATCGAACGCGGCTATGGTCTGCAAATGCGCGAGCTGGATCGCGAGTTTGGCGAGCTGAAGGAAGAAACCTGCCGCATCGTTATCGACATCATGGAGATGTATCACGCGCTGCACGTTTCCTGGACCAACCTGAAAGACAGCCAGGACATCGACGAACGTCGCGTCACCTTTATGGGCTTTGATGCCGCCACCGAAGCCCGCTTCCTGGGCTATGTTCGCTTTATGGTGAACATTGAAGGCCGCTATACCCATTTCGATGCCGGCACCCACGGCTTTAACGCCCAAACCCCAATGTGGGACAAATACCAACGAATGCTGAAGGTGTGGCATGCCTGCCCGCGTCAGTATCACTTAAGCGCCAACGAGATTGCGCAGATTATTAACGCCTGAGGAGAGACGCGTAGTGAAGTGTAAAGGTTTCTTGTTTGATTTGGATGGTACGCTGGTTGACTCCCTTCCTGCCGTCGAGCGCGCGTGGGTAAACTGGGCAAAGCGTTTTAATATTTCCCCGGAAGAAGTCTTGGGCTTCATCCACGGCAAGCAGGCGATTACCTCACTGCGCCATTTTATGGCCGGTGCCTCCGAGGAAGAAATTCAGCAGGAGTTCCTGCGCCTCGAGAAGCTGGAGTCTGAAGATACCGACGGTATCGTTGCCTTGCCTGGGGCTGCGGAGCTTTTGGCTCACCTTAACGAAGCCGGTATTCCATGGGCTATCGTCACTTCAGGTTCTGTGCCGGTAGCGTCCGCTCGTCGCCTGGCGGGTGGCCTGCCCGAGCCGGAAGTCTTTGTGACGGCCGAGCGAGTGGCGCGCGGGAAACCTGAACCTGACGCCTATTTGCTCGGTGCTCAGCTGCTTGGGCTCGAGCCGGAAGAGTGCGTAGTCGTTGAAGATGCGCCCGCCGGCGTGCTTTCCGGACTTGCTGCTGGCTGCCACGTGATTGCGGTTAACGCCCCGGCGGATACGCCACGGCTTGAACACGTGGACTATGTCCTCGCCTCCCTTAGCGAGCTGCTGGTCCAGAAATCGCCGGACGGCACGGTCGAAGTGTTAAGAAAACACTAATCCCATGATTTAACCCCGCATTTGCGGGGTTTTTTTTATGGCATTCTCATCTACATTCAATTCACCAATAATCAGCCATTCAGGGACTCGTTTTGAATTCGGAACTCATTTGGGTGTTGTCGTTGCTGGGGGTTGCTGTCCTGCTGTTCGCTACCGGAAAGATGCGTATGGACGCGGTGGCTCTGTTGGTGATTGTCGCTTTTGTCCTCAGCGGGACGTTAAGCCTTAGCGAGGCCTTTTCAGGGTTCAGCGATCCCAACGTTATCCTGATTGCCGCGCTGTTCATTATTGGTGACGGGCTGGTGCGTACCGGCGTCGCAACCAAAATGGGCAGCTGGCTGGTGGACGTGGCGGGCAGCAGCGAAACCAAAATGCTGATCCTGCTGATGGTGACGGTAGCCGGATTGGGTGCCTTTATGAGTTCTACCGGCGTGGTGGCCATTTTTATTCCGGTGGTTATCAGCGTTTCAATGCGCATGAAAATTTCCCCCTCCAGATTGATGATGCCGCTTAGTTTCGCCGGGCTTATCAGCGGCATGATGACCATCGTCGCCACGCCGCCTAATCTTGTTATCAATAGTGAGCTGCTGCGCGAAGGGCTGGAAGGCTTCCAGTTCTTTAGCGTGACGCCGATTGGCCTGGCAGTATTGGTGCTTGGCATCCTTTATATGCTGGTGGTGCGTTTTGCGCTTAAAGGGCAGGGCGATGAGGCGGGAAAAGAGAGCTGGAAGCGCCGTTCTTTCCGCGACTTGATTAAAGAATATCGCCTGACCGGGCGGGCGCGACGGCTGGCTATTCGCCCCGGTTCGCCGATGGTCGGCCACCGGCTGGATGATTTGAAGCTGCGTGAGCGCTACGGGGCTAACGTTATCGGTCTTGAACGGTGGCGCAAGTTCCGCCGCGTTATCGTTAATGTGACCGGCGTGACCGAGTTCCGCGCGCGTGACGTTCTACTGATCGATATGTCCGCCTCGGACGTTGATTTACGTGAGTTTTGCAGCGAACAAATGCTCGAGCCGATGGTGCTGCGCGGCGAGTATTTCTCGGATCAGGCGTTGGATGTGGGCATGGCTGAAGTATCGCTTTTACCCGAATCGGAACTGACCGGGCAGACTTTGCGAGAAATCGCCTTCCGAACCCGCTACGGTCTCAACGTTGTTGGCCTGCGGCGAGACGGTAAGGCAATGGAAGGGCTGCTGGTGGATGAGCCCATTCAACTGGGGGATATTATTCTGGTCGTCGGCGACTGGAAGCTGATTAACCAGCTTTCACAGCAAAATCGTGATTTCCTGGTGCTCAATCTGCCGGTGGAAGAGCGGGATGCTTCTCCGGCACACAGCCAGGCGCCGCACGCAATTTTCTGCCTGGCGCTAATGGTCGCGCTCATGCTGACCGACGAGATACCCAACCCTATTGCCGCGATTATCGCCTGCATGCTGATGGGCAAGTTCCGCTGTATTGATATGGAAAGCGCCTATAAGGCGATTCACTGGCCGAGCATTATTCTGATTGTCGGGATGATGCCTTTTGCGCTGGCGTTGCAGAAAACCGGCGGGGTGGATTTAATCGTTCATGGGCTGATGGAGTTCGGTGGCGGATATGGGCCTTACATCATGCTGGTTTGCCTGTTTGTGATGTGTGCAACCATCGGGTTGTTTATCTCCAATACCGCGACGGCGGTACTGATGGCACCTATCGCCCTGGCTGCCGCTAAATCGATGGGCGTTTCACCTTATCCGTTCGCGATGATTGTGGCGATGGCTGCCTCTGCGGCGTTTATGACGCCCGTATCATCGCCTGTGAACACGCTGGTGCTGGGGCCAGGGAACTATAAATTTAGCGACTTCGTTAAGCTCGGCGTGCCGTTTACCGTCATTGTGATGATCGTGAGCGTAGTGATGGTGCCGATGCTGTTTCCGTTCTGATACTTACTCTCACACGGCCTTCTCCCTGTAAGGGAGAAGGGGAAAACATTATCCTGATTTCGCTTCGGCAGAGGGGAAGTGTTTAAAGCGGTGAATCCTGGCTTATCTCATCCAGCGAAAGCTGGAAACTTGGCACAAAGACCTGCATGAAGTAGTCCATTTCCGGGCTGTGGCGGTCGGCCAGCGTTTTTTCCAGACGGCTTTTCGCCAGCAGGAACTCGTTATTGCCTGCCGACAGCTCTTCCAGACATTTCAGGTAAGCGCATAACGCATCTGCCTGTTTCACCAGCGCTTTCTCTTCTTCGCTGTAGCTGTGCTCATCTATCAGCGGAGCCCAGATGTCGCGCAGCTCTTCCGGCACCATGTCAATCAGCTTCTGCTGGGCAATCTTTTCAATGGCTTTGTATTCGTGCGCGATTTGCGAATTGAAGTATTTTACCGGCGTGGGCAAATCCCCGGTCAGCACTTCGCTGGCGTCGTGGTACATCGCCAGAAGCGCGATTCTCTCCGCGTTAACGTTGCCGTTAAACTTGCGATTCTTGATGGCGGCGAGCGCGTGGGCAACCATGGCGACCTGCAGGCTGTGTTCGGACACATTTTCGGTGCGGACGTTGCGCATCAGCGGCCAGCGGTTGATCAGTTTCAGGCGGGAGAGGTGGGCAAAGAAATGGCTCTGACTCATGACGTTCTCGCGGTTACAACTCGGTGGCGTCATTGTGAGGGGAGAAGGGGGACATTGCAAATGTCCCCCGACGGGCTTACTGGTGGTAATGGCCTAGGAAACGCCCAAGTTTGGCAATCGACATTTCTAAGTCGTCAACGCGCGGCAGCGTAACAATACGCACGTGATCCGGCCACGGCCAGTTAAAGGCTGTACCCTGAACCAGCAGAACTTTTTCCTGCAGCAGGAAGTCCAGCACCATCTTCTGGTCGTCATGAATATTGAAGCGCTTCGCGTCAATTTTCGGGAACATATACAGCGCGCCGCGAGGCTTAACGCAGGAGACGCCGGGGATCTCGTTGATCAATTCCCAGGCGCGGTTGCGCTGTTCGTACAGGCGGCCGCCGGGTACGATAAATTCGCTGATGCTCTGGTAGCCTCCCAGCGCGGTTTGAATCGCATGTTGGGCAGGAACGTTGGCGCACAGGCGCATGGAGGCCAGCATTTCCAGACCTTCAATATAGCCTTTAGCGTGCTTTTTCGGTCCGTTAAGCACCATCCAGCCCTGACGGAAACCGGCAACGCGGTAGGTCTTTGACAGGCCGTTAAAGGTAATCGTCAGCAGATCCGGGGCCAGCGCGGCAATGGAATGATGCTCGGCGTCGTCATAAAGAATTTTGTCGTAAATCTCATCGGCAAAGATGATGAGATTGTGTTGACGGGCAATCTCAACAATCTCTAAAAGCAGTTCTTTAGAGTAAACGGCCCCGGTAGGGTTGTTCGGGTTGATAATCACGATGCCGCGCGTGCGGGGCGTGATTTTTGCGCGGATATCGTCGAGGTCCGGGAACCAGTCGGACTCTTCATCGCAAAGGTAGTGCACCGCTTTGCCGCTAGAGAGTGAGACGGCGGCGGTCCAGAGAGGATAGTCCGGTGCCGGAACCAGCATTTCATCGCCGCTGTTGAGCAGCGCCTGCATGGACTGAACGATCAGTTCAGAAACGCCGTTACCAATATAGATATCTTCCGTGGTGACATCCCGCATCCCACGCGCCTGATAGTGCTGCATAATGGCTTTACGGGCGGAAAACAGCCCTTTGGAGTCGCAATATCCCTGAGCGGTAGGAAGATTGCGGATCACATCAACAAGGATTTCATCCGGCGCTTCAAAACCAAACGGCGCGGGGTTCCCTATGTTGAGCTTAAGCACTTTATTGCCTTCTTCTTCAAGGCGTTTTGCCTCTTTGAGAACCGGGCCACGGATGTCATAACAGACATTATCAAGTTTGCTGGATTTTTCGATGGGGGACATGAAGCTTCGACCTTTGTTGTTAATTTCGCGTCCTGCCGTGGAAGCGCACCGTCACAATGTACTCCTGCTGCAGCGAGATTTGAAGGTTGGAGCCAGAAGAAATGCAATTTATCTTTACAGCACAATGTATAAGCGATATGGCATTTTATAAAAATAGGAAAACAAAATAACTTATAATTTGATTTTTGTTAGCATTATTAACTGCCTTGTTCTTTGTGAATGATGCTATTCACTGCCTCTGGCGCTTTCCTGAGTGAGAGGTGCTGCTGGCGTAAGTCGGTTGTCGACAAACATAAGGAAAAATTAATATTCATGGCTGAAACATTAAGAGATTAATGACAG
>NZ_JACARU010000036.1:0-14447 GCF_013386425.1 Cedecea sp. P7760
ACTTTTGGGGTGCAGTCCAAGGCGGGGCTTTTTGTGGCTGATATCTGAACATTTTTAAAAGTTGAAATGTCCGGAAACGATAATAGTCATGTACGTGCCCCGTCTGACGAGAATAGACTACGGCAAAGTACAGTTGGAGAATGGTTAATGAGTGAACGCATACAGGTAGTCCAGGGGGATATCACACAGATTGAGGTCGATGTGATCGTCAACGCGGCAAACCCTACGCTGATGGGCGGTGGGGGAGTGGACGGGGCGATTCATCGTGCCGCCGGGCCTGCGCTGCTGGAAGCCTGTAAAGCGGTACGCCAGCTACAGGGGGAATGTGCCCCCGGCCACGCGGTTATCACCGAAGCAGGGAATATTGCAGTAAAAGCGGTTATTCACGCCGTGGGGCCAGTATGGCACGGCGGAGAGCAGAACGAAGCGGAACTGCTGGAACTGGCTTACCGCAACAGCCTGGATTTAGCCGCCGCCAACGGCTACAGAACGATTGCTTTCCCGGCGATAAGCACCGGGGTTTATGGCTTCCCGAAGGCACAGGCGGCGCGCATAGCCTGGGATACCGTCTATAAATACATCGGTATGCGTCCGCTGCCGGAAAGCGTGGTGTTTGTCTGCTTTGATGATGAAAACACGCAGATTTATCAGCAGATTGCAGCTGAGTGTCATAAATAAACCACGACAGCTTCATAAAACTTCAATCTGCGGCGGCTAAGATTCCTGGCGCAGAGATAACAAAGGCCGGTGTTAATGACCGGCCTTTCGTGTGTTATCCAGCAAATGATTGTGGCGTAGCCGCTTTCTCCTTCGGCTTGCCTGAAAACAGGAAGCGAAGAAGCGGAATGCGCAAGTGCAGCTCATAAAGCAGCAGCGCAATGCCGACCACAAAGACCAGCCCGCTGAAGAACCCTAAGATATTGGACGTGATGTGCGGCGTAATAAACGCGCCGAAGAACAGCGTGAGCGGGTGGTGCACCAAATAAATAAACAGCGATGCATTGACGAAATAGGTTACCCGCGCTGATTTGAAGTTCAGCATTTTGTAGCCCAGCGAAAAGACCACGTTGACCATCCATAGCCCCATCAGCATGGTGATCACGCTTTCCGTTTCGTACATCCAGGCATCGCCGCTGCCGTAGCGCTGGTTTAATAAATAGGCCGCAAAGGCCAGGACGGCGCCTGCCTGGCTCCAGCGCGAAGGCGTGGTGAACAGGATCTTCAGCGAGTCGCGTTTGAAGGTCAGCGCACCGAGCATAAAGAACGGCAGATAAAACAGCGTCTGCATCACGACGAAATTAAACAGCCCGTCGCTTAATAATGGCGGGTGAATAAGAAAAATAGTTCGCCGAATAGCGGCATATAAAAGACCAAAGCCTAAGAATAAAACTGAGAGTTTTCCCAGCGTTATTGGCGAATTATTATTCTGTTCGTTTCTAATTATAAAATTATTAATTTTTTGAAACAAAACCATGCCGAGTGTGGTTAATATCACCAGCACCAGTAAAAACCACAGGTGGGAGACCAGTTCCCACACCAGCGTGTTGTATTTTTGGTAGCCCGTGAGCGTGTGCCACAGGCCTGCCTTGTCGTTGATGTATTGCAGCATCAGGAACTGAGGCAGCGTCAGCAGCGGTATGGCCGTCAGCATTGGGATGCCGACACGCTCCACGCGCACGGTCCACCAGCGTTTCAGCGGGTAGCGCAGAAATAACATGTAGGAAAAATAGCCAGAAATAACGAAGAATACCTGCATACGAAACGCGTGAATAAAGTCATTAAATAGCGTCAGGCTCGCAGAAGGCATCGCGCTATTCACGTGCCAGTGATGGCTCGAATAGATAAGCGAAATGTGGAACGGGATGCCCAATAGCATCAACCATGCCCGGATAGAATCCAGGAAAAACTCACGTTGTTGCGGTGCTTTACTCATAATACTCCAGACATTTTCAGACTATTCGTCTTATCCTTAAGACCTTATCCCATCAGGCTAAAAGTCCAGTTCAGTCTACATATTCGTGGCAACCCTACACTAAGCATGTCATCCTGTCGCCAGGATGAACTCTTAAAGCGTAAGCAGTTGTCTTTATTTTGCTTAAACCCTGAGCCAGTACGCTGAACAAAGCAGTGATTTGGTTGTCGGAAAGCAAAACTTTCCATTAAAATGGATAGATTGATTTAAGCACACAAAGGGGGATGTGCTGGTTAATATGAAACATAAAGCAAATATGATGAAAGTGTCCTGGCTTGGCGCTGCGGTAATGTTGTCCCTTTATACCACCTCGGTTTGGGCCTTCACTATCGACGACGTCGCAAAACAGGCGAAAACCTTAGCGGGCAAGAGCTACGAAGCACCGAAAAGCAACCTGCCTTCGCAATTCCGCGACATGAAATACGCGGACTACCAGCAGATCCAGTTCAATCACGATAAAGCTTACTGGAACAACATCAAGACCCCATTCAAGCTCGAGTTCTACCATCAGGGTATGTACTTCGACACGCCGGTAACCATCAACGAAGTGACCGCCACCGCGGTACACCAGATTAAATACAATCCGGACTATTTTAACTTCGGTGATGTAAAGCACGATAAAGACACCGTAAAAGATCTCGGCTTTGCCGGGTTCAAAGTGCTCTATCCGATCAACAGCAAAGATAAGAATGACGAAATTGTCAGCATGCTCGGAGCGAGTTATTTCCGCGTGATTGGCGCCGGCCAGGTGTATGGCCTGTCCGCCCGTGGACTTGCGATTGATACTGCCTTACCGTCTGGTGAAGAGTTCCCGCGCTTCCGCGAATACTGGATTGAACGTCCGAAACCAACGGATAAAACGTTAACCCTGTACGCATTGCTTGATTCCCCACGAGCGACCGGGGCTTACCGTTTCGTTATCACCCCAGGGCGTGACACCGTGGTGAACGTGCAGTCTAAGGTTTACCTGCGTGACAAAGTGGGCAAGCTGGGCGTAGCGCCGCTGACCAGTATGTTCCTGTTTGGTCCGAACCAGCCGTCTCCAACCACTAACTTCCGCCCGGAACTGCATGACTCCAACGGTCTGTCTATCCACGCCGGCAACGGAGAGTGGATCTGGCGTCCGCTGAACAACCCGAAACACCTGGCCGTAAGCTCTTATGCCACGGAAAACCCGGTTGGTTTTGGTCTGCTGCAGCGTGGCCGCCAGTTCTCTCGCTTTGAAGATTTAGACGATCGTTACGATCAGCGCCCAAGCGCGTGGGTTGCCCCGGTAGGGGATTGGGGTAAAGGCCGGGTAGAGCTGGTTGAGATCCCAACGAACGACGAAACCAACGATAACATCGTGGCCTACTGGACGCCGGATCAACTGCCGGATCCGGGCAAAGAGATGAACTTTAAGTACACCATCACCTTTAGCCGCGATGAAGACAAAATGCATGCGCCGGATAACGCGTATGTGCTGCAAACCCGCCGCTCGACCGGCGACGTTAAGCAGTCCAACCTGATTCGCCAGCCGGACGGCACCATTGCGTTTGTCGTTGACTTTACCGGCGCAGAGATGAAAAAGCTGCCAACCGATACGCCGGTCACCGCGCAAACCAGCATTGGCGATAACGGTGAAATCGTTGACAGCCAGGTGCGTTATAACCCGGTCAACAAAGGCTGGCGCTTAACGCTGCGCGTGAAGCTGAAAGACGAGAAGAAGACGACGGAGATGCGTGCTGCGCTGGTCAACGGCGAGCAGACATTGAGTGAAACCTGGAGCTACCAGCTGCCTGCCAATGAATAAGTCTACTGAATTCTCGCCCGATTACATTGAGGCACTCCCGCTTTCTGCTGAGCAGAAGGCGGGTCTTCCTGCATCCGATCTTCAGGCGGTGCATGAGGCGCTTGACGCGCAGCATCACCACTATGAGCGTGCGGATGATTCTCCTCTTGCTTCGGTAAAAGCTCGCCTCGAGGCGAGCTGGCCTGGCTCTCTCGGCGGCGAACAGCTGATTACCGATGAGGAAGGGCGCACCCAGCTTCAGGCCATGCCGAAGGCGACGCGTGCTTCTATGTTCCCGGATCCGTGGCGTACCAACCCCATTGGTCGTTTCTGGGATCGCCTGCTTGGCCGTGAAACGAAATCTAGGTTTGCGTCAAAAGAAGAAGAGGCGTCCGAGCAGAAATGGCGTACCGTCGGCACGATCCGTCGCTACATCCTGCTGATCCTGACGCTGGCGCAGACCGTGGTCGCGACCTGGTACATGAAGACGATTCTTCCGTATCAGGGCTGGGCGCTGATTAACCCGGCGGACATGGGCGGCCAGGATTTGTGGGTCTCCTTCATGCAGCTGCTGCCGTATATCCTGCAAAGCGGCATCCTTATTCTGTTTGCCGTGCTGTTCTGCTGGGTCTCCGCCGGTTTCTGGACCGCGCTGATGGGCTTCCTGCAGCTGCTGATGGGTAAAGATAAATACAGCATTTCTGCGTCAACGGTAGGGGATGAGCCTATCAACCCTGAACACCGTACGGCGCTTATCATGCCGATTTGTAATGAAGACGTGGATCGCGTGTTTGCCGGCCTGCGTGCGACCTGGGAGTCGGTAAAAGCGACCGGGCAGCAGGCTCATTTCGACGTCTACATTCTGAGCGACAGCTACAACCCGGATATCTGCGTTGCCGAGCAGAAGGCCTGGATGGAGCTGGTGGCGGAAGTGCAGGGCGAAGGGCAAATATTCTATCGCCGCCGCCGCCGCCGCGTGAAGCGCAAAAGCGGTAACATTGATGACTTCTGCCGTCGCTGGGGCAAGCAGTACAGCTACATGGTGGTGCTGGACGCCGACTCCGTAATGAGCGGTGATTGCCTGACCAACCTTGTGCGCCTGATGGAAGCGAACCCGAAGGCAGGCATTATTCAGTCTTCGCCAAAAGCGTCCGGTATGGACACGCTGTACGCGCGCTGCCAGCAGTTCGCCACCCGAGTCTATGGGCCGCTGTTTACCGCAGGTCTGCACTTCTGGCAGTTGGGGGAATCCCACTACTGGGGCCACAACGCGATTATTCGCGTGAAGCCGTTCATCGAACACTGTGCGCTGGCGCCGCTGCCGGGTGACGGTAACTTTGCCGGGTCAATTCTTTCCCACGACTTCGTAGAAGCCGCGCTGATGCGTCGTGCCGGCTGGGGCGTATGGATTGCCTACGATCTGCCGGGCTCATACGAAGAACTGCCGCCGAACCTGCTGGACGAGCTCAAGCGTGACCGCCGCTGGTGCCAGGGCAACCTGATGAACTTCCGCCTGTTCCTGGTGAAAGGGATGCACCCGGTTCACCGCGCGGTGTTCCTGACGGGCGTTATGTCCTATCTGTCTGCGCCGCTGTGGTTTATGTTCCTTGCGCTGTCCACCGCGCTGCAGGTTGTACATGCTCTGACCGAGCCGCAGTACTTCCTGCAGCCGCGCCAGCTGTTCCCGGTCTGGCCGCAGTGGCGTCCTGAGCTGGCGATAGCGCTGTTTGCCTCGACGATGGTTCTGCTGTTCCTGCCGAAGCTGCTGAGTATCATTCTGATCTGGTGTAAGGGCTCCAAAGAGTACGGCGGCTTCCTGCGCGTGACCTGTTCGCTGCTGCTCGAAGTGCTGTTCTCCGTGCTGCTGGCGCCGGTGCGCATGCTGTTCCATACCGTGTTTGTGGTCAGCGCGTTCCTCGGTTGGGAAGTGGTCTGGAACTCACCGCAGCGTGACGATGACTCCACGCCGTGGGGTGAAGCCTTTATGCGCCATGGTTCTCAGCTTCTGCTGGGTCTGGTCTGGGCCGTAGGGATGGCGTGGCTGGATCTGCGCTTCCTGTTCTGGCTGGCGCCGATTGTGTTCTCGCTGATCCTGTCGCCGTTCGTTTCCGTGCTCTCGAGCCGGGCGACCCTCGGCCTGCGCACTAAGCGCTGGAAGCTGTTCCTGATCCCGGAAGAGTATTCCCCGCCTCAGGTACTGGTAGATACCGAGAACTATCTGGAGCTGAACCGCAGCCGCACGCTGGACGATGGCTTTATGCACGCGGTGTTTAACCCGTCGTTTAACGCCCTGAGTACCGCGATGGCGACGGCTCGCCACCGTAAGAGCCTGGTGCTGGAGATTGCCCGTGACCGCCACGTTGAGCAGGCGCTGAACGAGACGCCGGACAAGCTCAACCGTGACCGCCGCCTGGTGCTGCTGAGCGACCCGATGACCATGTCGCGTCTGCACTACCGCGTGTGGGCTAATCCGGAGCGCTATTCCTCCTGGGTTGATAGCTACAACAAGCTGCAGCTTAACCCGCTGGCGCTTTCGACCAAATAACGTCGTAGCGCCCTGAAGATGCCGACCTTCGGGTCGGCATTTTTTTGCCTTTTATCCGGCGATGGTTATACTCAGCGCGATATAAACAGGAGAGCGGGTGTGGGTAAAATAATTGCGGTGCTGGTGATGGCCTTTCTGCTGAGCGGCTGCGGCAGCATTATCAGCAGAACGGTGCCGGGGCAGGGACACGGTAACCAGTACTACCCCGGCGTGCGCTGGGATGTGCGCGAAGGTGCATGGCGCTATATCACCGTGCTGGACCTGCCGTTTTCGCTGATTTTTGACACCCTGCTGCTGCCTATAGACGCCAGCCACGGGCCTTATGAGTAGCGACTAGCGCTCATCCCACTCGTCTGCTGCCGTGCGACCCTCTTCAGTGTCCAGCGGCGGCTCGAGCTGAAACTCACCTTCGTCCCACTCGTGCAGCGTATTCTCTTCCAGCCACTCCTGGCGCAGCTCAATCTCATCGAAATCGCCGTCAAACACGCTTTGCGCCGCTTCTCCGCTGAGCATCGGCAGGCATTCACCTTCCTCGCTGTCGTCGGTAAAGAACTCGGCCTGCCACATGATGTCGCCATCCTGCAAAACGTACTTCTGGAAATTGAACTGCTCGACGCTGGCGCTCTCTTCATCCACGCTTGGGTTTTCGGCAAGATACTGCTCCCGCGCGGCATCAATGGCTTCTTCCAGGGTTGCATACATGCTCATGGGCATCTCCTTGTGGCAAAGGTCAGGGAGCGGCTGCTCCGTTACGATTTCCAGTTAATTGTTGACGCTGTTGGCAAAGATGCAAGTCTGAGATTTACTCTCCCGGAATACGGACTCGTTCGGCGGGCTGGCGCAGGGTCATCCACGAATAAAGCGCGTTAAACAGCACGACGCTGGCGGTGACCAGGAACACGGTGCGAAAGCCGTAGCTCGCGGAAACGGCGGCCCCGAGCAGCGGGCCGGTGACGTTGCCGATATCACGAAAAGACTGGTTATAGCTGAAGATACGGCCTGAGATTTGGTTCGAAGAGTTGTAGACCAGCAGCGTTTGCACGGCGGGTAACAGCGCCCCGTCTGCGGCCCCTAATAAGAAACGTAATATGCCGAGCTGCCAGGTATTTTGCACCAGCGACATGGGAATAAGCAGCAGGACGGAGATAACCAGCGCGCCGATAAGGACCTTCTCTGGCCCGATACGGTCCCCCAGCTTGCCCAGCCGTGGGGCGCTGATCAACGCTGCAACGCCGGGCACGGAAGCAATCATCCCGCTAATAAACGCCAGGTTACTGACGTTACCGGCCAGGTCGCGTACATAGAGGGTAAGAATGGGTGCGATAGAGCCGGTCGCCACCTGAATAATCATTGTGGTGACAAACAGGCTCAGCACCAGGCGCGGATTTTTCAATGAGGTCAGTACCTGGCGCACATGCAGCATGTCTTTTTTGGAAACCGGGGTGAACGACTCGCGAATAAAGAACAGCGTCATCACAAAGCACAGGAACAGCACCAATGAGGTGATAAAGAACACCGAGCGCAGCCCGTAGTTATCCGCCATCAGGCCGCCCATCAGCGGGCCAAGCAGCGCGCCGCTAACCGCACCCGTGGACAGCGTGCCGAGCGCCCAGCCGCTTTTATGGCGCGGGATCTGGGTAGCTATCAGCGCGTTAGCGTTAGGCACAAACCCGCCAAGCAGGCCGAGCAGGGCCCGAAGCGCCAGGAATTGCCAGATATTCTGCGCCAGTCCCATAAACAGCATGACGATAGACATGCCGAGCGCGGAACGCAGCAGCATCAGTTTTCGACCCTTACGGTCGGCAAGCCCGCCCCAGAAAGGCGAAGCCACGGCGGAAAACAGGAAGGTAATGCTGAAGACTAACCCGGACCACATATTGAGCTGGCTGTGGCCGGTGACGCCGAGCTGCTCGACGTAGAGCGGGAGGAAGGGCATCACCAGGCTGAAGGCCGCGCCGGTCAGGAAGCAGCCAACCCAGACGACGGCCAGATTACGCTTCCAGTTGATAGTGCTGTCAGGGGGAGTCATACCGCTCCGAAGTTGCCAGTGCCAAAAAGAGAGGGAATTATTACTCTGCTAATTATGCGCCTGTTGGCATTGGGCTGGCAAATCGAAGGGCTTTTTCGATCAAACGCACGGTAATAAAAAGCCGCCTGTTACGGCGGCTATTGCGCGATTATTGGTAGCGGTCTGGCATCCCTTCCGGGCGTGTCTTGAAGCGGCGGTGTAGCCACATGTACTGCTCCGGGGCCATCATGATGCACTTCTCAACGATTGTATTCATCCAGCGGGCGGTTTCTGCCGGACTTTCAAGCGGCGGGTTCAGCTCAGGCTGGATAATCGTCAGCTCGTAGCCTTTGCCGTTTGGCAGTCGGCGCGGCACAAACGGCACGGCGCAGGCCCCGGAGAGCTTGGCCAGCGTGTAGGTTCCCGTGGTAGTGGCCGCTTGTTCAACGGCGAAGAACGGTACAAACTCGCTGCCGCGTGGGCCGTAGTCGTGGTCAGGTGCGTACCAGATGATGTCGCCATTTTTTAGCGCGCGGATCATGCCTTTCAGATCTCTGCGGTCAATCATGCTCTTATTGGAGCGCATCCGCCCCCAGGTTTGCAGCCAGTCCAGCAGAGGGTTGTCATTTGGTCGATACACGCCGATACCTGGGGTTTTAATGCCGAAAATACGGGCACCCAGCTCCAGCGTCAGGAAGTGAATACCAATCAGCAAAATACCCTGGCCGGTTTTCTCGATGCCTTTAACGATGTCGACACCTTTGTAGTGGCACCATTTGTTGATGCGCTCGGTAGGCCAGAACCAGGCCATGCCGGTTTCAATCAACCCCATGCCGACGGACTCAAAGTTGGCGACCACCATTTGCTCGCGTTTTTCCTCGTTCATGTCCGGGAAGCAGAGTTCAAGGTTGCGGTAGGCTATTTGCGAGCGGCGTTTCATCAGGCGTTTTGCCAGCCGGCCCAGCCCGCAGCCAATGCGATAAAGTACCGGGTATGGAAGCTGTACAAGCAGGTATAAAAAGCCAATACCCAGCCATGTAGGCCAGTATCGCGGGTGCAATAATGCACGGGAGAATTGCGGTAAGTTCGTCATGTAAAACCTTTGTGACGGCAATTGCCGGATCTTCTAATCATTCCATTGTGACATTTTTTGACGCGCAGCCAAAATAAGCGCGGGCAGAGTGCCTGATTTTTCGCCGATTGTTGTTGTTTTTCTCGATGAGTGAGCAAAATGTAGCGTAAAACGCGGGGATGTAAATAAACGTTATTTGCTTTATGATGCAGCCCACTTTTTTTCAACGATTGCGAGCGAACACCATGCCAGTGTTACACAACCGCGTATCGAATGAGGAGCTGCGCGAGCGCATGCTTGCCGAAACCGAGCCGCGCACGACTATCTCATTCTACAAATACTTCACTATTGAACAGCCGCAGGCCACGCGTGATGCACTTTATCAGCTGTTTTTGAGCCTCAACGTTTTTGGCCGCGTCTATCTGGCGCATGAAGGGATCAACGCTCAAATAAGCGTCCCCGAAAGCCGTGTTGATGCCTTCCGCGAGGCGCTTTATGCCTTCCATCCGGCATTCAATAATTTGCGCCTGAATATTGCCCTTGAGGATGACGGGAAATCCTTCTGGGTGCTGCGCATGAAGGTGCGCGAACGCATCGTCGCCGACGGCATTGATGACCCCACGTTTGACGCAAGCGACGTAGGTGAATATCTAAAAGCGGCGGATGTTAACGCCATGCTCGACGACCCGAGCGCGGTCTTCATCGATATGCGTAACCATTACGAATATGAAGTGGGGCATTTCGAGGACGCTCTCGAGATCCCGGCGGATACCTTCCGTGAACAGCTGCCGAAAGCCGTGGATATGATGCAGGATGACAAAGATAAAAAAATTGTCATGTACTGCACCGGCGGGATCCGCTGCGAAAAAGCCAGCGCCTGGATGCGCCATAACGGCTTTAAAAACGTTTACCACATTGAAGGTGGGATCATTGAGTACGCGCGTCGTGCGCGTGAACAAGGTTTGCCGGTGCGTTTTGTCGGGAAAAACTTTGTCTTCGATGAGCGAATGGGGGAGCGCATCTCTGATGATGTGATTGCCCACTGCCACCAGTGCGGGACGCCGTGCGACAGCCACACCAACTGCAAAAATGACGGCTGCCACCTGCTGTTTATTCAGTGCCCGGCCTGTGCGGAGAAATTCTCTGGCTGCTGCAGCGAAGTGTGCCGTGAAGAGCTGGTGTTGTCTCCGGAAGAGCAGCGCCGCCGCCGCGCGGGTCGTGAAAACGGGAATAAGATCTTCAATAAGTCTCGCGGCATGTTGAATACCACGCTCGGTATTCCCGATCCTGAGAAGTAATCGCTATCCCCCGGTTTTCCGGGGGATTTGCTTTTTACTGGCGTATACCTTCAACAGAGATAATCAGGTCAACGTCCTGTGAAGCTGGCCCTAAATCCTGAGTAATGTTGAAGTCCTTCAGCTTGATTTTCCCTTCGGCTTCAAAGCCTGCACGCACGCCGCCCCACGGGTCATCGCCCTGACCAATCAGCTTAGCCGCCAGCGTCACTGGCTTCGTCACGCCGTTCAGCGTCAAATTGCCGGTAATATTCAGCTTCTCACCGTCTTTCTTCACTTCCGTTGAGGCGAAAGTGGCCTGCGGGAACTTCGCTACATTAAGGAACTCTGCGCTGCGCAGGTGTTTGTCGCGCTCGGCATGGTTAGTGTCAACGCTGGTGGTGTTGATGGTAACGTTCACTTTATCCGCCGCAGGATTTTTCTCGTCGAAGGTAAAGCCGCCGTCAAAATCACGGAAGGTACCGTACAGCCAGCTATAGCCGAGGTGTTGAATACGGAAATTCACAAACGCGTGCTGACCCTGTTTATCAATTTTATAGTCAGCGGCGACGGCCGAGCCGGTGGTAAATAACAGAGCGCTTAAGGTGGCTCCCAGCAGGATTTTCTTCATTGTCTTACTCTCCATAGTTAACGGGATGCTTTCCCCAGCATGCGCTTGAGGGTGGCATCTTTATCTAGAAAATGATGTTTCAGGGCGGCCAGGGCGTGTAGCAGGGAAATAATCACCACGCCCCAGGCAAGCCAAAGGTGAACGGTGCCGGCGAGATCGGCCTGAGCGCCGAAGTCCGTTAGCGTAGCGGGCACCTCGAACCAGCCAAAGACGCTAACAGGTTTGCCGTCAGCCGTTGAAATCAGATACCCGCTCAGCAAAATGGCGAACAATAATGCGTACAGCAAAATATGAGCGATAAGTGCACCGATCCGCGTCAGGCGTGAATAGCTTTTTAGCGGAGGTGGTGGTGGAGAAATAAAGCGCCAGACAATACGTATCACCAGCCCGAGCATCAACAATATGCCGATGCTTTTATGTATTTCCGGGGCCTTATGGTACCAGACGTCGTAATAGCCCAGCGTGACCATCCACAGCCCGAGGGCAAACATGCCATACACCGTCGCGGCGATCAGCCAGTGAAGCAGAACCGAAAGGTGTCCATAGCGTTCGGGTGAGTTTCGCCATTGCATATTTATGCGTCCATGTATTGCCAATAAAGGTAAAACATAGGCGTTCTGTTAACGTCAGATCAACATAAATATTCCCTTTGGGGCATATATTTATTGTATGTCTATTTTTTTGAATAACACCGGGGGAATGCATTCAGTAGAGGCGAATAAATAGAAAGTTAATCTCATGATATGGCGGTGGTAAATATTTAATCAAATTGAATTATTTGCCGCAAAACTATATTTAATTAATTTTACGTCAGTATTTGTCAATATAACCAGAGGGAAAATAATTAATAAAAATAGATATAAGCCACATCGAGCAGCGCAAGAATTGCCCAGAGAATGAGATACAAAATAAAATGCTCGCGGATATTATGGGTTAAAAATTGTATGAAGCGAGTCATGGTGGCCCCGGAGTAAAAGTGGCGGAAGTGCCCGCCACCCTGGATGTTACGCCGTTTTGAAACGAGAGAGTAGGAACGGAGATAAATCGAACGTAGGTTTTTGCCCCAGGGCAAACTGGCAGGCAATTTCGCCCAACACCGAGGCGAATTTAAAGCCGTGTCCGCTCAGCCCGGTGATTATCAGGGTGTTGTCGTGGCCGGGAAGGGTATCGATGATGAAGTCTTCATCCGGCGAGTTGTCGTAGGTGCAGGCTTTGCCATGCAGGCAGCAGCCGATCCCCGGCAAAAACTCACGCAGGAAGGGGAATACCTCAGCGCCGTCGCTGGCGACAGCGCCAAACGGCTTCCTCTGTTCGGGGGAATCAATCAGCTGCCCGCCGTTATGTTTGCCGAGCTTCAGCTCGTTATCTTCGGCCGGGAAGCCGTAGTACTGGTCCCCGTTCGGCGTTTCTGCCGTAAAAGCAGGGAACTTGTTGTTCTCGCTGTAGCGGCCGTCCGCCTGGTGCCAGGCAAAGATCTTGCGTACCGGCGTGACCGGAAGCTCCGGCAGCAGTTTGGTCACCCAGGTCCCGGCGCTGATCAGCAGCTTGCTGCCGTGATACTCGCCTTCTTCGGTTACCACCGTCACACCGTCGTCGCCGTGGCGGATATCCGTAACTTTGCAGTTAAACAGCTGGGCGCTGCCGCCCTGTTTCGCAAGGTTGATGTACGTCTCGATGGCAAGCTCGCTTTTCAACACGCCGGAGTCTGGTTCAAACAGGCCAACGTAGTTTTCCGGCAGCGCAATCTCCGGCCAGCGGGCGGTTACCGCTGCGGCATCCAGCGTTTCAAGCTGTAGGGAGAATTTCTCGGCGCTGGAGGCGACGTTGCGAATAAACGGAGAGTCGGCTGGCCCAAGGTTGATAACCCCGGTGCGGTGGAACAGCTTTTCACCGCTGGTTTCGGCCAGCGCGTCCCACAGTTTTTGCGCGCGCAGCACCAGGGGGACATATTTCTCGCCTTCGCCATACGCATGGCGCATAAGGCGGGAATCGCCGTGGTGGCTGCCCTGGTCGTGAGGGGGGTGGCCACTGTCAATCATCAGTACCTTCAGGCCCGAGTGTGTTGCATAGCAGCCTGCGGCGGCACCGACCGAGCCGCTGCCGACGATGATGAGGTCGTAGTTCATAAGCTTTTCTCTGTGGAAAATTATCTATAGCAGGGTAATTAATTCGCCGGGACGATGCAATTAACGCGGAAGCTTAAAATAAAAAAGGCACCCCGTTGGGTGCCTGTGGCTATTGTTAAGCATGGGTCATCAATGCTTGCGATAATCGCTTTCCTGGTAATCACTGGATTCAATTTTGGCGATTCCGGCCTCAAGAATTGAAATAAATTGCCGGGCGACATCGGTAGTCAGCCAGAGCGTCTGGCCGATCTCGGTTTCATCGTGCTTCTGATTATTGGATGTCAGGTAGTGCAGGCGCAGCATCATGGCATCGTAGCTGTCGACGGTGCTGATGTCCCATCCGACGAGGGGATGAGTCTGAATAACATCACTATTTTTTTCCATCATAACCCCTTTTATTCGTGTTTAAAGACAACGGCTAGCGAGGTTCATGCGTGATTTATCGTGAAGCGAGTTAAGTATATCAATAATACGGCTGACCGGGGGGCGAAATAATTACCTGGTAACACTTTTTCCGCATCATTTAGGAAAAATGAACAATAAATAGACAGGCGATGCTGAGTTTATAGAAAGAAAAGGCAAGGGGTATGCTTAAAAGGGCGAAAAATAATCAGCGGGGGAGAAAACGGAAATAAAAAAACCGGATGGCGACACCCGGCAAAAAAGTACCAACATAATTGAGGGTATTAGTCGGCAGAAAACCAATCGTCAGCGCTTTCCCAGGTTTCCTGGAGGATCTCGCTGATTCGCGTTTTATCTTCTTTGGCACCGCCCAGCACGGACAGGTTGTTGCCGGAGGCATAACGCACCTGAACTTCGCTGCTGGTGTCCGGGAAATGCTGATTGATACGGCGGGAAAGCTCATTGGCAAGGGCGTCGATAGCCCCGGCTGGCAACGGTGTGGTTTTGGCTATAGTCACTTCAATACGCATAACGACCCCCTGTACAATATACTGGATATTTATACAGGTTAAATTTCCAGTAAGCAACAGGGGGCGTTGAAAAATTTAGCCTTTAACCGACCAGGTTACGTCCTCGCCGGCGAGGA
>NZ_JACARU010000037.1:0-28597 GCF_013386425.1 Cedecea sp. P7760
GTTCCGGCTTAAATCGTCTCCTTAAATGAGAATTTTTTTTATTTATTCTTAACCCTTGCTAAATCACTTCGGACGTGAGAGATTAGCACCCGGTTTGGAACACAGACCTTATGAAAGCAGTTTTAGTAAAGCAGTCCTCAGTTCAAGCGCTATCTTAGATATCCCTTCTTCTCGAGTCTCCTCCTAAGTGCCCGAATAAGTCCAACTCTGCTGAACAGACCATGTTCGCCGCGTTTAGTGGCTCAAGAAAACGAAAAGGTAATATCTATGTCTAACAAAATGACTGGTTTGGTAAAATGGTTCAACGCTGAGAAAGGTTTCGGCTTCATCTCTCCTACCGATGGCAGCAAAGATGTATTCGTACACTTCTCTGCAATCCAGAGCGATAACTTCAAAACCCTCGACGAAGGTCAGAAAGTTGAGTTCTCTATCGAGAACGGCGCTAAAGGCCCAGCTGCTGCTAACGTTGTTGCGCTGTAATTCAGCCTGACGTTTCAGAAGTGAAAAAAACCCGCTACGGCGGGTTTTTTTGTGCCTGCAGTTTAGAGATGTCCTATAGCTTTTGCCCATACCCTCGCAATGCTGTGTGTTAAATTGTGATTTTGGTTAACCAATTGTCGCATGTAGATTGACACACCACTCAAATTGGCTGAACTTAGATGCCATCGGGCGCATAAATAACGGCGCTTAATCAAAAATATTTATTGGTCAACCAATTTGAGCTGTAAGGGGATATCATGAAGCAAACCTGGCGCTGGTATGGTCCAAACGATCCGGTCACTCTGGCCGATGCCCGGCAGGCGGGGGCGACGGGCATCGTCACCGCGCTGCACCACATTCCCAACGGTGAAGTCTGGCCTGTCGAAGAGATACAGAAACGTAAAGCCGTGGTGGAGGCTGCCGGGCTGGTCTGGTCGGTGGTGGAAAGCGTACCTATCCATGAAGAGATCAAAACCCACCGTGGGCAATATGATTTATGGATAGAGAATTACCGCCAAAGCCTGCGCAATCTGGCTGAATGCGGCATCTACACCGTGTGTTACAACTTTATGCCGGTGCTGGACTGGACGCGAACCGACCTTGAATACCCGCTACCGGATGGTTCTAAAGCGCTGCGCTTTGACCAAATCGAGTTCGCCGCTTTTGAGCTGCATATTCTGAAGCGCAAAGGGGCAGAGGCCGATTACAGCGCGGAAGAAATCGAGCAGGCAAACCGTCGCTTCGCGGAAATGCGTGATGACGAGAAGGCGCGGCTGACCCGCAACATCATCGCTGGCCTGCCCGGGGCGGAAGAAGGCTACACGCTCGACCAGTTCCGCGCCCAACTGGACACCTACAAAGACATCGACAAAGCGAAGCTGCGCGAAAACTTTGCGTACTTCCTTGAGGCCATCATCCCTGTCGCCGAGCAGATGGGCATTAAAATGGCGGTGCACCCGGACGATCCTCCGCGCCCAATCCTTGGCCTGCCGCGCATTGTTTCTACCGTGGAGGATATGCAGTGGATGGTGGATGCGGTCAACAGCCCGGCAAACGGCTTTACGATGTGCACCGGCTCCTACGGCGTGCGGGAAGATAACGATCTGGTCGGGATGATTAAACGCTTTGGGCCTCGAATCTACTTCACGCACCTGCGCTCGACGCTGCGGGAAGATAATCCGAAGACGTTCCATGAAGCCGCGCACCTCTACGGCGATGTGGATATGTATGAAGTGGTGAAAGCGATCGTCGAGGAAGAGCAGCGTCGCGAGGCGAACGGGCAGCGCGAGCTGATTCCTATGCGCCCGGATCACGGCCATCAAATGCTGGATGACCTGAATAAAAAGGTGAATCCAGGCTATTCCGCGATTGGTCGCCTGAAAGGGCTGGCGGAAGTGCGCGGCGTTGAGATGGCGATTCAGCGCGCGTTCTTTGGTAAATAGCACTCGCCGGGCCAGGGAATGGGTCAACCAGTTATGCTATAGTCCGGCTCATTCCCTACCTGCCGTGAGTAAAGATGAAACAGCAAATCCAGGACAAACCTTCCGCGCAGCCGCAGCGGCCTTATCAGGAAGTTGGCGTGATGCTGCGAGACATGATTGCGCGGCAGCAGTATGCCCTGGGGGACCGTCTTCCGCCGGAGCGTGAAATCGCGGCGTTGCTGGCGGTTAGCCGCACCGTAGTGCGCGAAGCGCTGATCATGCTGGAGATTGAAGGGTTGGTGGAAGTGCGTCGCGGCGCTGGCATATTTGTCGTTGCTATGCCCCATCAGACGGTTAACGCGCCGGTGAGCCAGTGCAACGATGCCGGGCCGTTCGAGCTACTGCAGGCGCGCCAGCTGCTGGAAAGCAATATCGCCGAGTTCGCCGCTCAGCAGGCGACCAGGGAAGATATCCTGAAAATGCGCCAGGCATTGCAGATACAAGAGCAGGAGCTGGTTTCCGGCGGGAACGAAAGCGGCGACAGGCAGTTCCACCTTGCCGTGGCCGAGGCCACCCACAACAGCATGCTGGTGGAATTGTTCAAACAATCCTGGCAGTGGCGTGAAAATAACCCGATGTGGATCCAGCTGCACAGCCATCTGGAGAACAACCACTATCGGCAGGAGTGGCTTGCCGACCATAAACAAATCCTTGCGGCGCTGATCAAGAAAGACGCCAAAGCCGCGAAACACGCGATGTGGCAGCATCTGGAAAACGTCAAAAACCGGCTGCTGGAGCTGTCCGATATCGACGATATTAATTTTGACGGCTACCTTTTCGAATCCTGGCCGCTGAACGAGCCTGGGCGTTAACCCCGCCAGCTTCACACGAGCCGCTGTTGCAGCAGCTCCCCGCTTTGCTGTAAATCCTGCTGTGGATTACGGCCTGTGAGCACATATTCATACCCTTTGTTTCGCCACCAGACCAGATTGAGCCCACGGCGGACTTCGTGCTTCAGCGCTGTACTGTCGCTCGTTTTGCTGCGGGAAATACACAGCGCCATCGGCCCGAAGCTGGCGTGCAGATAAGCCATCTGCGCGATGGAGGTGCTGTCGTAGCGCAGCATTCTCACGCTTTTTAGCTCTGCTTCAGGGATCTCAACGGCCGCCTGAGTGAGCGTCAGGCCGATATCCTGCTGCATACGGTTCAGGCCGCTTTGCAGACCCTGGGGCGTGACGTTGATGTCGGCCAGCGTTTCGGCGCTGTAGAGCGACATGTACTGCGCAATGAGGTCGCGAATTTCCGGCTCGCCGCTGAGCTTTTGTTCACCAGGGCGAATAAAGCGCCCGGCCAGCACGCCGACGGCGAGAAAACTCAGCGAAGCGGCTATCAGGCTGCGGCGGCTGACGCCTTTCGCCTGCGGCTTCACGTTCACCGGCTGATGAAGCAGGACATTCAACTTTTGCTCCATGCGGCTGACCGGCGCTTCCTCCAGCAGAGGCGCAAAAGCCTGTTCCCAGGGCTGGTTACTTTGCATTAGTCGTTCAACGCGAGCGGCCAGATCGGCATCGTCATTAAGCTGTTGGTCAAAGGCGCGGCGTTCGTCATCGCGCATCTCACCGTCCAGCCAGGCCACGATAGCCTCATCGCTCCACGGAGCGGAGAAGGATTGACGCGTCATTTGAGCTCCTTCTTCATCGTCGGCATCAGGTGTTTGGCGAGCGTCAGGCGTGCGGCGGCCAGGCGGCTCATCACGGTGCCAATGGGAATGGCCAGCGTGTCGGCCGCTTCCTGATAGGTGAAACCTTCGACATAAACCAAAAACACGGTGTTGCGCTGCGCTTCGGGAAGCTCGCTGACCTGCAGCAGCAGCGCGTGGTACTGATGTTTGTCTTCGGTGCTTTCGCTGTCCGCAAGCTGGCTCAGTTCGTCGCTGTCGACAAAGCCCTGGCCCTGGCGAACACGCAGGGCGCGAATTTCATTGATCCAGATAGAGTACAAAATCGCAAACAGCCAGCGGTCGATGCGGGTGCCGGACTGAAATTGACTGCAGCGCTCCAGAGCGCGCACGCAGGTGGACTGAACCAAATCTTCAGCCACATCGCGATTGCGGGACAGCACCATACCGTAGCGCCAGAGGCGGGCAAGGTGCTGTCCCAGCTGTAAACGAACTTCGTTGACGGTGATTTTTACGTCCTCAAACTTAGGACTCCGGGTGCCCGTCAATGGCGGCTTTCAAATCGCGATACTCCTCGCAGCCGGTTCCGCAGAGCGTTTTAATGGTGGCCAGTTGGGCCTTCGCCAGGTCCGGGCGCCCTTTAATCATCCAGGCTTCGCCGAGGTACTCACGCACTTTGGCGTAGTGCGGATCCAGGGCGATAGAACGCTGATAATAGCCGATCCCTTCGTCGGTGCGCCCCAGTTTTCTTGTGGCGTAGCCGCGGTAGTTCCAGGCTTCACGCGTGTTGGGCTGCTGCAGGGTATCCAGCAGGTTTAACGCATCCTGATAACGGCCAGATTTTGCCAGATGATAAGCGTACTGCGTCTTATCGCCTTCGCTTAACATACTGCTCTTTTCCACGGTACAAGTTTTGGTTTTGCTGTCATACACCTGGCCTTTCGGGCAGTCCGGCGTTTTGGAATCATCGTCGCCCATGGCGCTGGCGGCGGCGGAGTAGAAAAGCCCGCTGGCAATCAGGCACAGCAAAGGCAGCAGTTTACGGCTTGAAGGCATGTTCATGGTGTCGTCCTGTAGGTTAACGAGAGTTGCCTTTGCAGGCGGGAAGCATGCGGCGCAGCGTGCCGTCACGCAAAACATAGTGGTGGAGCAGGGCGGCGGCGGCGTGCGCACCCGCCAGCAGGATCAGCGCCCAGGCCACGTTGTTGTGCAGCATTGCCAGGGTATGGCGCAGCGTCGGATCGACGTTAAACACGTCCGGGACTTCAAAGAGGTTGAAGAACCAGAAAGGCTCGCCCTGCGCCCAGCGGAACAGGAAGCCAAGCATGGCCTGCGTCAGCAGCAGGATGTAGAGCACGCCGTGCGTGGCGTGGGCGGCGATGCGAAACGCACCCGGCATCGGCACTTTTTCCAGCTTTCTGGAGGGGGAGAAAGCGGCGCTGATGCGCCAGACCAGCCGGACTAAAATCACCGCACCAAGCAGGATGCCAAATGAAATGTGTAGCGATTGCAGACCTTTGCGCAGCGGCGTGCCTCGCTCAAGGACTTCCCATATATGCGCGCTGGCGAACAGGAATATCACGCAGAAAGCGGTGACCCAGTGCAGGGCCATGCTAAAGGCGTCGTAGCGCTTGCGGGGCAGCCGGGTTTCGGTGGGCAGGTAGCTCATGATTGTCTCTTCTTCAGGGTCTTGTAAGGAGTAAACAATCGGGGCGGGGATTTTATTCGGCGAGGATGAAAAAAAGTCAGGCCCCCGAAAGAGGCCTGACTTGATAAGGGCTGGAGGGCAGCTTACAGCGCTTTTTCCCACACGGACTGAGGCAGCAGATACACCGCTTTTTCAGCGTGCTGGCCGTCGGTCACAATATGTTTGATGCCGCTCGCCATCACGGCCAGCGTCACGTCGAAGGCGTTCAGGCTGTCACCGAAGCCGGCGGTCAGGTTGAGCATTGAACCGTTCGCCATCAGGTAAAGCGTCTTGCCGTTCAGCTGGTAGGCGTTGATAAACGGCATCACTTCTTCGGTCGGGTATTGCTGCAGGTAGCCGCAGTCGATCTCTTCCGCAACATGGCCGACGTTTAGCACGAACACGCCGTCTTTGGCGTTATCCAGTACCGCTGCGCTGACGACTTTTTTCGCGCCGGTTGCGGTGGCGACCACGTCGGTGGTGGCAATCACGTCATGAATATCAACCACGTGCCAGCCGTCGTAGGCGGCCTGCAGGCGGCGAGCCGGGTCTAATTCGGCAACCATTACCTGGCCTCCGTAGGCTTTGGCGGCGGCGGCAACGCCCTGGCCCACCAGGCCATAGCCAATCACCAGCACTTTCTTTTCGTGCAGGGTAAGGTGAGTGGTCTGGAAGAAGGTCTGCCACGCGGTGAGGCCGACCATATGGCGGTTGTGAAGCCCTTCTTTTACCGGAAGATCGTCCCAGTTAAAAATCGGGTAGCCGGGGCGAAGATCGGCGAGGCGGTTGACGCCGGAGCCGGTGGCTTCCAGGCAGGCGACCACGTCGCCAAACTCGCCGCGTTGATGCAGCAGCGTGGTGATGTCCGCGCCCATTTCGCACAGGTGGGTTGGGCGCCAGGCTATCGCTTTTTCCCACGAGTTGCGCCAGTCGGCGTCGCTCATATTGCGCCATGCGCAGGCTTCCGCTCCGGCGGCGACCAGGTAAGCGACAACGTCATCCTGCACGGTGGTTGGGTTGCAGGTGGTGAGGAAGACCTGGGCATTTTTATTCAGCAGGCCTTCAACCAGCGGGATCATTTTCAGGTCGAGATGCATGTTGCAGGCGATACGGACGTGGCTTAAGTCTGGCAGCGACTGAACCTGCTTAAGGGTACGAACCATGTGACGGGTAGACCACGCAATCTCTTTGTTAAACATCTCGCTCTGGGTACTCACGGCTTTTCCTTATTAATTGTTTTTAATGATTTTTATAGAATATATCATCGTGTTAAGGGGCATCAGAATAGCAAAATGGCGGGCGGTTGTTAACCGATGAAGCTGGCGGGGCAAGTGTGATTTCTGCTTACCAATGTTTTGTTTTTTCCCTCGATTTCTACTCTATAGTAGAAGCTTCATCCCCTGATAAAAACGAGAAAAACATGATCAAAAAAGCGCTTGTTGTGTTGCTGAGCAGTGCCTTATTGACCCCGATGATAGCGAAGGCCGACAGCACCATAGTGTTCCTGCGCCACGGCGAGAAACCGGCTAACAATAGCGGACAGCTGACCTGCAAAGGGTTGAACCGCGCATTACAGCTGCCTTCGGTTCTGTTAAGCCAGTACGGCAAGCCGGATGCTATTTACGCCTCCGCGCCGAAAGAGAACAAAACCGGCAGCTCGCTGCGCCCGTTAACCACCATCACGCCGACCGCCATCCGAGTTTCTCAGGCTATCGACCTGCACTACCACGCCGGGCAGACGGACGAACTGGCGGATGATTTATTGAAAACCCAAAGCAGCGGTCGCCTGACTTTTGTCTCCTGGGAGCACAAAAACCTGGTGGTGGCGGCGCAAAAGCTGGTGAAGGAAACCGGCGGCGATCCTGCCGTGGTGCCGAAGTGGCCGGGCAGCGATTTTGATTCGCTATACATCATCAAACTGGACGATCAAAAGCGATTTAAATCTTTCACCCACGGCGCGGAAGGGCTGAACAACGTGCCGGACAGCTGCGCGGGCGCAAGCTGAATAAAAAAGAAAACCCGTCTTGGCAGACGGGTTTTTTATGCGTTTAGCGCAAGTGGATTACCACCACACTTCGGCCTGAACGCCTGCCATAAACTCGTTTTTGCTGTTCTCGTTAAAGCGGAAGTCAGACAGCTCGTTATCCAGGATATTCAGGTATGTGCCGTAGAAACGAATCTCAGGACGCGAGCCGAGCAGGCTTGGGCCAACCTTCAGAGCATGATAGAGCGTGGTTTTGTAGCCAGACTCTTTCAGGTTCACGCCCTGCTCGGTTTTGTTTTTCTGGGTAAACCAGCTCAGCTCCAGGCCGGTCTGGTTCCAGGTATCCCAAATCCACGCCGGGCGAATAACGGCTCGAATGCTGCTGAAGTCGCTGTGGGCGCCGCTCTCATAGCTGTAGACATCGCTACCCTGGGAGTAAACCAGCGCGTTCGCCATGATGATTCTGTCCGCGAGGTACATTTCACCCTGGGAAATCAGACGCCACGCCACGCCGTCAGTCTGGTCGCCATAGTAATAACGGCCCGGTGCCATTGAGTTGCTGGCCCCCGAGAAGTTCGCGAAGCTGCTGGCATAAGAGTTATTGGCCACCTGCAGGGTGAACTCGTTGAAGGTGTCACGCGGCAGATCCTGACGCACAATGGCCGTCGCCATCCAGGTATCCTTCAGCTTAAAGAAGGAGCCGTTATTTTCGTTGTCTTTCTGGTCGTCGGTTTTATTGGCAAAGGCGTATTTGCCCATCAGCGACAGCGAGCCTTTTTCCCACAGCGGAATGTTGCGGTAGCGCAGGTCAACCGAGTTGGTGTTCATCTGCGTGGTGTGGCTGAAGTCGCGGGAATAAACGTCGACGTCATTACGGCTGAGAGAGGCGTCAAGCTGGCCCACGCCAAGGTTCCAGTTCTGGATCCCCACGGCGGCGGCCACCTGGGTCGTTAATGACTTCCAGTCGAGCATCTGGATTTCGTATTCTGGCAGCTTGTGTTTACCCACCCAGAAGTCAGCTTCCGGCGCAAACGGCAGGAAACCTCTGGTAGTCAGGAAAATATCGCTGAACTGCATGATATTTTCGTTGCCGTTGTTATCGCCAAACCAGGCGTCGTTATACTGCTCGCCGACGTTACCATCGTAGGTCACGATGGCGTTGGCAGTTTTGCCGTCCTGGTTGTAGACGCGTTGGTTCAGCGTTAAGTCGAACCAGCCGCTCATCTCGTTCCCAAAACGCCCGAGTGACCCGGCGGCGTAGGTTTGCGCTGACCCGTGGTTTGCCGCCGCCCAGCCGGAGCGGAAGTAGCCTTCGTAGCTAAAGCCAATATCGTCCTTAATGTATTTGCTGATGTCTTTCAGGGTGACGTTTTGTACGCTGGTTTTGCCACCTTCATTATTTACAACGGCCACTTTCTGAGTGCCTTTAACCGGCGTTGGCGGCGATTTGGTGTCGAGATGATTATTTTCATTCTCGATGTTGTCGGCTACCGGAGAATAGACCGTCGGGTTAACCTGCGCCGTCGTGGACTGAACGTTGTTGCCGGTTGGCTGCAGTTGAGCGACCTTATCTTTATATACGGCTAACTCTTTCTGCGTTTTATTTAATTCTGATTTGTTTTCTGATAATTGTCTTTCAAGCAATTCCAGACGCTGCTCAACCGTTAATTTTGCCGCCATTACGCTGGTTGAGGATAACGCCAGAAGGATGGATGAAGACAATAAGCTAACCTTCAATAAACTTGAATTCATAGAATGTCCCAGAAGTATAATTATTATTTGCCTCCGGCTTGAATAGCCGGAGGCGGGTGAAAATTAAATTGCTATCATCGGTTTATTTATTACTGCGCCGCCTGCGCTGCATTTACCTTATTGGCGGCAATGACGAACGGTAAATAAATTAGCGTGGAGATGGCCAGGCATAGCAGCCCGACAATCAGCGCCATCCAGTTCCCCCCGGTGCCGAAGAAGGCAATGAGCGGCCCCGGCGTCGTCCACGGTACGGCGTAGGCAATCGGCGGAATAATCTCCAGCGTGACAAAGGTGTAGCCCACCAGAGAGTTCACGAAAGGCACCATAATGAATGGAATGATCAGAATCGGGTTCAGGACGATCGGCAGGCCAAAAATCACCGGTTCGTTGATGTTAAACAGGCCGGGCACGAAGGCCATTTTTGCCAGGTCGCGGTAGTCGGCGCGGCGGGAGGCGATAAAAATGGCCAGCAGCAGGCCAAGCGTCATCCCCGAGCCGCCGTAGTTGGCGAAGGCGTCGTTGATGCTCCCCCAGGTGATAGGGTATGGCGCGCCCCACGTTGAACCGTTGGAAGCGGCGAACGAGAGGTTTTCGAGGTTAGCTTCGGAGAAAATAGTCTCGCGAATAGCCGCCGTGGTGTTCGGCCCGTGAATACCCAGCACCCACAGGAAGTTGGTGACCAGGCCAAGCACCAGCACCGCGACGATATTGGTGCCCATGTTTTTCAGCGGCGCCTGAATCAGGGTATAAATCAGCTCGTTCAGGCCGTTAGGGGAGATTTTCGTCAGGCAGTAGTTCAGCACCGAGAAGAAAATCATCACGAAGAAGATAGGAATCAGTACTTTAAAGGAGCGGGCTACCGCCGGCGGTACGGCGTCCGGCATGGTGATGGTAATTTTCGGGTTGCGCGCCAGGCGGCAGAAAATTTCCCCGGTAATCAGGGCCACAATCACCGCCACAAACAGTCCCTGAGGCCCCAGGTACTGGGTCGTCAGATACGACTGCCCACCCATCATTTGATACGGGGTATAGACCACAAAGAACGCGCCGATGGCGGTCAGGCCGCACAGCAGGTCATCCTGTTGATAGCTGATGGCGATATTACGGGCGACCAGGAAGGCTATCATGATCGACATAATATTCACCGACCCGTTCATCACCGGGGAGAATATATTTTGAGCTTCGGCTAAATTAGGAAACAGAGTTCCAAGATGAAGCAGTGAGGCAATAAAACCATCCGGAGAAAGAATGGCAAAGTTAATCAGCACGATCAGCGAACTGGCCATGACGATCGGGAACGACAAAATAAAAGCATCACGGATGGCCGAGACGTGTATCTGAGAGTTTAATTTAATCGCAATAGGAACAAGAAGTTTTTCCATACCGCGTTCAAAGGCATTCATTATACTCATGATGCGCCCTTTATAATTAGAGAGATATTGACTGGTGATTTAAATTTATCGATAAAAAACCTTCCTCTAACCAGGAGGCGTGACGATAAACCTAATCAATTAATCAGCGAGTTATTATTTCGACCAGAAAGAATTAATGGCCGCCAAGCAGAGTTAACGCAGTATCCAGAACGGACTTTCCGTCCATTTGCCCATAATGCTTCATATCAATTACCGACACAGGAATTTTTCCCTGAGCAATTTCCTCGATTTCACTTTTTTGGAAACGAACCTGAGGGCCCAGCAGGACCACATCCGCTTCATTTTTCTTTATTCTTTCTTTCGCTTCAGCAATCGCCAGTGCGTTAATATTGACCGAAATATTTCCCGCTGCAGCGTGATCCTGCATTCTTTTAACCAGCATGCTGGTGGACATCCCTGCCGCGCAAACCAATAATATGTTCTTCATTTTTACCCTTAACTATTTTGTCGATAATCAGTCAGCGGCTAACTTAATGAATATCAATTTATTCATCTGCCATTTCGATCACAGTTAGTGACTACCGAGTGGTGCAAAAAACAGAATGAAAATGAACCTGTGTTGAACTTTCGGCATTAATGAGATAGTAATTGATTGTTTTTAAATGAATTAAGGAGGTTCAAAAGTGGTTTATAAAGATGTTGTTAACTTACTAAAAAGCCGAATCAGTAGCCCAACCTGCAATATCGGCGACAGCCTCCCGTCCGAAAAAGAGCTGGCTGAATTCTACAACGTGTCGCGCAATACGCTGCGCAAAGCCCTAAGGGTGCTGGAAGATGAATCTCTGATCGAGCGCAGGCACGGCTCCGGTACCTACGTGAGAAACAAGCACTTTCAGGCCTCGGTTACTCACCTGGATAGCTTTACGGAAATTGCTAAAAGTGAAGGTAAAAAACCCTCCAGCCAGGTGCTGAGATTTGAGCTACAGCAAGCCTCCGAGGAGATAGCCAGCCGCCTGCAGCTGGCCATCGGCGAGCCGGTGTATTACGCCAAAAGGCTGCGCCATATCGACAATGTCCCGATGCAGGTGGAGGAAACCTGGCTGTCGGTGAACCGTTTTCCAGATCTGACGGTTAATCACATGAAACGATCGAAATTTTCCTACATCGAGGATGAGTGTGGCGTAGAAATTCATGGCTGCTATGAGTCATTCCAGCCGCTGCTGCCGCCGGCCGACATTGCTAAATTACTGCATATCAGCGTGCGCGATCCGATTATTCGTATGGAAACTCAGTCGGTTGACGAGACTCACAGTCCTATTGATTACTCTATCCTCTACACCAACGTGTTTGAATTTCAGGTGAAGTATTATCTACCGCGTAAGGCGGGTCACAGTTCTGCGCAAAAAAGAGGTTCATTAATCATCTGATAAATAAACCTGTTCCCCGAGTACTGTTAAAAATGCGGTTAACTCTATGTAAATAATGCATTTAAACAGGTCCAAAAGTTGTTCAATTCGTGTTTTCTCCCTGCTTGCCTGACAGGCTTTCGATTGATTAAGCTTTGAATCATTGTCGGCAAGAAATACGCCATCGCGAGAATAGCTGGGAGAAAGTAACGTATGAATATCGCCGCATTTGATATCGGTGGTACCGCCTTAAAAATGGGGATCGTCAGCTCACAGGGCGAGATCCTGGCCAAGGGCAAAGAGACGATTAACGACAGCGACGGCGAGCAAATCTTACAGGCTATTCTGGCGTGGATTACCGCTCACCCCGGCTGCGAAGGCGTGGCGATCAGCGCGCCTGGCTATGTGAACCCGCATACCGGATTTATCGAAATGGGCGGCGCCATCCGCCGGTTTGACAATTTCGCCATCAAAGAGTGGCTGGAAGAACGTACGCAGCTGCCCGTCGCCATCGAAAACGACGCCAACTGCGTACTGCTGGCCGAACGCTGGCAGGGCAAAGCGGCAGAGATGAGCAATTTTCTTGTGCTCACCATTGGCACCGGCATCGGCGGCGCAATTTTCTGTAATAACCAACTGGTACACGGCGCACGCTTCCGGGCGGGAGAGTTTGGCTACATGCTGACCGAGCGCCCAGGCCCGCGCGATGTTCGCCGCTACACCATGAACGATACCTGCACGCTGAGAACCTTACGCAAAGACTACGCTGAGTACGTCGGCAAGCCGCTTGAAGAAGTCAGTGGAGAAGAGATTTTCGACCGCTTTGATGCGGGCGACGTGGCCTGCCAGCGCATGGTGACTGCGTTCTTCAACGATCTCGGCACCGGCCTTTATAACCTCGTCAATCTATTCGACCCGGAAAAAATCCTGCTCGGCGGCGGCATTGTGGAACGCCCAGGCTTCCTCGAACTACTGCGCGAACACCTGGCCTGGTTCACCATCGACGACTATATCGACACCGTCAGCCACGGCAACGATGCCGGGCTCATTGGCGCGGTCTACCATTTTAATCAGCACTATCGGTCGCAGCATGCGATCTCTAATTAAGGGAGAGAATATGTCTGGATTTAAAGAAGGTTTTCTGTGGGGCGGCGCGGTTGCGGCGCATCAATTGGAAGGCGGCTGGAAGGAAGGCGGCAAAGGCATTAGCGTTGCCGATGTGATGACGGCCGGCGCCCACGGCGTCCCGCGTGAAATTACCGACGGCGTGCTGCAGGGTAAAAATTACCCCAACCATGAAGCGATCGATTTCTACCACCGCTATAAAGAAGACATCCAGCTGTTTGCCGAGATGGGCTTCAAATGCTTCCGCACCTCCATCGCCTGGACGCGTATTTTCCCGCTGGGTGACGAGCTGGAGCCGAACGAAGCTGGCCTGCAGTTCTACGACGACCTGTTCGACGAGTGCCTGAAGCACGGCATCGAGCCGGTGATTACGCTGTCGCACTTCGAAATGCCTTACCACCTGGTGACCGAGTACGGCGGCTGGCGCAACCGTAAGCTGATTGATTTCTTCCTGCGCTTCTCAAAAGTGGTCTTCACCCGCTACCAGCATAAGGTGAAGTACTGGATGACCTTTAACGAGATCAACAACCAGGCGAACTACCACGAAGACTTCGCGCCGTTCACCAACTCGGGCCTCAAGTATCAGCCGGGCGAAGACCGTGAGCCGGTGATGTACCAGGCGTCTCACTATGAGCTGGTTGCCAGCGCCCTGGCGGTTCGCGCCGCTCGTGAAATCAACCCAGCGCTGCAGGTCGGCTGCATGATTGCCATGTGCCCAATCTACCCGCTGACCTGTGCGCCGGGCGACATGATGATGGCGATGAACGCGATGCACCGCCGCTACTGGTTCACCGACGTGCACGTGCGCGGCAAGTATCCGCAGCACCTGCTGAACTACTTCGAGCGCCGTGGTTTTGAGCTGGATATCACCGACGAAGATCTGGCCGCGCTTGCCGAAGGCTGCGTCGATTACATCGGCTTCAGCTACTACATGTCGTTTGCCACCAAAGCCAGCGCCGATAACCCGCAGTTTGACTACGACGAATCGAAGAGCCTGGTCTCTAACCCGTACGTGCAGAAGTCCGACTGGGGCTGGCAGATTGATCCGGTGGGCCTGCGTTACTCCCTGAACTGGTTCTGGGACCACTATCAGCTGCCGCTGTTCATCGTGGAAAACGGCTTCGGCGCGATTGACGTTGCGCAGGATGACGGATTTGTTGATGACCAGTACCGCATCGACTATTTGTCTGCTCACGTCGCGGAAATGAAAAAAGCGGTGGTTGAAGACGGCGTTGACCTGATGGGCTACACCCCGTGGGGCTGTATCGACCTGGTGTCCGCCGGAACGGGCGAGATGAAAAAACGCTACGGCTTTATCTATGTTGATAAAGACAACGAAGGCCGCGGTAGCCTGAGCCGCAGCCGCAAGAAGTCCTTCAAATGGTATAAGGACGTGATTGAGAGCAACGGCGAAAAGCTCTGATAATACTCGTGGTTAACTGAATGAACGCTGGCTTAAAAACCAGCGTTTTTTTATTTCAGCTTCGCCAGCAACTCGCCGGAGTTGACCACAAAACCGAAGCACTGCTGTACGTTATATAAGGTGGCATCCACGCAATATTCTGGCGACGTGGTGGCACTGCAATCCTCCAGCAGCAGGCAGTCATAGCCGTGGAAGTTGGCGTCCTGCAGCGTGCACAGCACGCACTGATCAACGTTCACGCCCGCAAACAGCAGCGTGGTTACGCCCAAATTTCTCAGCACGCTGTCCAGCACGGTGTCCTGAAAGCCGGACATTCGGTATTTATCGATGCGAATATCGCTTGGGACGGGAGCAAGTTCCTCCACGATATCTGCCGCCCAGCTTCCCGCCTGAAGTACAGGCGCGCCGGACTCCGGCAGCGGGTCGCCCAGGCCCGTTTGGGTGCCGTCCGGGTTATAAACATGCAGCAGCGCGGGGCTAAGGTTGAGCCTGTCCGGGCGGTTGCCCCAGTTAAGCCAAATCACCGGCACATCGGCCGCACGTGCCGACGGCAGCAGCTTACGCAGCGGATCAATTGGTGCGCGGGCGGGCGTGACGTCCACGCCAATATGCGCCAGCCAGCCTCCCGGATGGCAAAAGTCATTTTGCATATCAATGACGATCAGTGCGCTATGTTCCAGATCGAGCGTGATCTCGCGCCCACGGCTTTCCAGAGATACCGGCCGTGAAGGGCGGCCCGCACGAACCATGTTCACGCTTTGCGGGGTCACCAGCCACTGATTGTGCGGGGCGCTGCCGAGGGGATAACCAGCCATTACTCTGCTTCTCCTTGCAGCACCAGGAGATCTTCTTCGTCCAGCGAGACCGGGCTTCCGCGGCGGATCAATTCGGCGAAGCCTTCGTTTGGCGTCATTACCGTTAATGTATACAGCTTGCCCTTGCCGGTATTGCGGATGGCGTGTTCATTGCCCGGATGCAGCAGCAGGGCATCGCCTTTGCGAATTGCCGTCTCCTCATCGTTACAGCGCGCGATACCTTCCCCCGCGAGGACATAGAAAAATTCATGCGCTTCGGCATGCACATTAGGAGGTGTGGCGCCGCCGGGGGTAAATATTTCAACCACGAACACGTTTTCGATGTCGTCCTGCTGCTTGTCGAACAGCACGGCAAAGTAGTTGCTGTCCGTTGGGCTGATGCGAAAAGCCTGGGCGCTGGACACGTCGGTAAGGCGGAAATGTTTCATCGATTATGACTCCTTGCGATAAGGCTGCGTCAGGGCGCGGGGCTGGAGGGTTCGCCCCACCACGCCGGACATCGCCAGAATAGTTAACAGGTACGGCAGCGCCAGCAGAACCTGCGGCGGCAGCGAGCTTTCGAAGACTTGTAAAGAGAGCTGCAGCGCGTCGGCGGCGCCGAAAATAAAGGCGGCCAGCAGGGCTTTTAGCGGGCTCCAGCGGCCAAAAATCACGATAGCTAAAGCAATAAACCCCTGGCCGCTGACGACGTTATCGCGGAACAGGCCGATTTGCGCGGTGACCAGATAGCCGCCGGCAAGGCCAGCCCCGAGGCAGGAAAACAGCACGCCCCAGGTGCGAAGTTTCAGCACGTTAAGCCCGGCGGCATGGGCGGCTTTAGGATTTTCCCCCACGGCACGCAGCGCCAGGCCAAAGCGGGTATGGAACAGGCCAAAGTGAGCGATAAACACCAGAGCCAGGGTGAGATAGAGTGGCCAGGGCTGGGTAAAAAGCACCGGGCCGATGAAGGGCAAGGATGACAGCAGCGGTACGGGCCAGGCGGCAAACATAGGAATTGTTGCCGCCGTCCCGGTACTGCCTATTGCCAGGGAATAAATCCATGAGGCCAGGCCCGCCGCAAGAATGTTAAAGACAATGCCGACCACAATCTGGCTGGCGTGGGCGCGTAAATAAAGCGCGGCCAGCAACACGCCAACGAGCAGCCCGCCTGCGCCGCCGGCAAAAAAGCCAAGCAGCGTCGAGCCGGTATACGCCGCCGCAAGATAGCTGCTGAGCGCGCCCAGCAAAATGGTGCCTTCCAGGCCAATATTCAGCACGCCCGCGCGTTCGGCGTAGATCTCACCGAGCGCAGCCAGCAATACCGGGCCAGCAAGACGGATGGCCGCAGCCAGCCAGCCAATGAAAAAGGCGGCATCCAGATGGGTCATTGCGCTCATGATTTTTTCTCCACTAAAGCATCCTGCACGACTGTCCGGGCTGGCAGGCGCAGGCGGTAATAACGCAGCACGTCTCCTGCCAGAATCATCATGACCACCAGGCTTTGTAATATCAGCACCACCGAAGTTGGCAGGCCGGTTTCACGCTGCATGGCACCGCCGCCAACCTGCAGCCCGCCGTACATAATCGCGGTAGGGATCACCAGCAGCGGGTTCAGCCGCGCCAGCAGCGCCACGACCACGCCGATAAAGCCGACGCCGCCGGAAAGTCCGTCCATCAGGCGGTGCTGAACGCCGAGCACGGCACACAGCCCGGCGAGAGCCGCAAAGCCGCCGCCCAGGTAAACCGCGCTCATTTGGCGGCGGGCAACATCGACTCCGCCATAGCGTGCTGCTTTCGGATTCAGCCCCGCCAGGTTGATTTCGTAGCCTGCAGGCGTGCTGCGTATCAGCCAGCAGGTGAACAGCGTGGCGATGAGCGCGAGAGCGATACCCCAGTGCGTTTTTATGCCGCTGAGAACTATCGGCAGCCAGGTTTCCTGCGGCAGGCGGGGCGTTTGCGGCAGATCTCCCGGCGCACGCATCGGCCCAGAAACCAGGTACTGAACTAAAAAGATGGCGACATAATTCGCCATCAGAGAAATCAGGACGTCGTTGCCGCCAAAGCGCACGCGCAGGGCACCCACCCAGCCAGCCCAGAGCGCGCCGGCGATAAACGTCACTAGCAGCACTATCGGCCAGTAAAGCTCGGCCGGCAGCTTCCACGGCAGGCCCTGCGGCGTGCCGGAAAGTGCTATCCAGCTTGCCGCCGTCGCGCCAACCAGGAAGCAGCCTTCAAAGCCGATGTAGCCCAGTCCCGCGCGCCAGATGACCAGCGTTGCCAGCGCGATAAGCATCAGCGGCGTGGCCTGCACCAGGCTAAGGCCAAACCCGCGAGCGGAGCCAAAAGCCTCGCTGAACAGGAAGCCATAAGCGGTTAAAGGGTTCGCGCCGAAGGGTAAAAACAGCAGCCCACCGACGATAAATGCGGCGAGAATGCCGCCGAAGCTGGTCAACGCCAACGCTGAGGGCGACTGTGCCGGGGAGAGGCGTCGTTCAAGCCACTTTGTCATGCTGCTGTTCCGCGTGAGTCGGGCTGCCACCGGCCATCAGTTCAGAAAGGAGGGTCGGCGTGGCGTGTGCCGTCTCCAGCTCGCCCGCGATCTGGCCGTTGTACATCACGGCAATGCGGTCCGAGAGGTTGATAATTTCTTCGAGTTCGGCGGAGATAAGCACGATGGCGCAGCCGCTGTCTCGTGCCGCCAGCAGGCCCGCCCAAACGGCCTCAACCGCGCCCACGTCCAGCCCGCGAGTGGGTTGCTCAACGATCAGTAATTTCGGGTTCTGCGCGACTTCGCGCCCGAGGATCAGTTTTTGCAGATTGCCGCCTGAAAGCTTGCCGGCTTCGAACTGAGCGTCCGGGGCACGAACGTCAAAACGCGCCATGATTTCTTTGGCATGGCGGGCTATTTTCAGGCGATCTAGCAGCCAGCCTTTGGCTTTGGTGAAACTGCGCTGGGAGCCGAGCATGGCGTTTTCTTCCAGCGAAAGGGTGACGAATGAGCCGACTTCCCGGCGGTCTGCGGGAATAAAACCGATGCCTTTCTGGCGACGCTGAGCGGGCGTAGCATCCGAAATATCTTCCCCTTCCAGCAGAATACGGCCGGCTTCTATCGGCATCAGGTTGAGCAGGGCGCTTGCCAGCTCCGACTGGCCGTTACCTTCCACGCCGGCGATGCCAAGGATCTCGCCCGCTGCGACCTTAAGCGAAGCACGCCAAATTTTTTGCTGGCCGGTTTCGTCGCGCAGGGCAATGCTGTCCACGTGCAGCACGTTGCGGCCAGGCCTGCACGGCGTTTTCTCGACCCGCAGCACAACATCACGGCCAACCATGCGGCGAGCCAGATCGGTTTCGGAGGTGTCAGACACCGCCACGGTTTCCACCATTTTTCCGGCCCGCATGACGGACACCCGGCGAGCAATCGCCATGATTTCATAAAGCTTATGGGTGACGATCACCACGGAGCGTCCTTCGGCGCAGAGCGACTTCAGCGTGGCAAACAGGCCTTCTTTCTCTTTCGGCGTGAGCACCGCCGTGGGCTCATCCAGGATCAGAACCTGCGCGTCACGGTAGAGCAGCTTGAGGATCTCAACCCGCTGCTGAACGCCAACGGAAAGGTGCTGTACTCGCGCCCAGGGATCGATGGCCAGGCCATGTTTGTCCGACAGCGCCTTCAGCCGGGCGGCCGCGGCCTTCAGGTTAAGCACGCCGCTGGCATTCTCTTTCAGGCCGAGCACCACGTTTTCGACGACCGTCATCGGCTGCACCAGCATAAATTCCTGATGAACCATGCCGATTCCGCAGGCGATGGCGTCGCTCGGGTCGCGAAACTTCACGCTTTTACCCGCTACCACAATATCGCCTTCATCGGCCTGATAAAGGCCGTAGAGAATTTGCATCAGGGTACTTTTTCCTGCGCCGTTTTCACCCAGCAGAGCATGGATCTCACCGGCTTCAATGGTCATCGAGACGTTGTCGTTGGCGGTGACGCGGGCAAATCTTTTGGTGATGCGATTCAACGCTACACGCGGCAAAGGCGCAGCTATGCTCATCTGTTAACTCCCGGTCAGGCGGTGGCGGATAACGCGCCGGTATCAAGTTGCTGCCAGATTTTCTGGAAGGCTTGCCAGGCGCTGTCGCTCACTAAGCTGGCGTTGTGGGATGTGCTGCCGTAGATAACCGACCAGGCTTTGGCGACGCTCGGCGACCACTCTTCGCCGCCCTTAAAGGCGTGACCTGCCGCCGCGCTGCCCACCTGCGCCACAACCCAGTCCAGGTTTTGCTTAAAGCTGCAGGCGATGTGGCTGGGGGAGACATCTTTCTGATCGGTGTAGCAGCCAATGGCTTTGATGTTCGCGGCAATCGCACCCTGAAGCGCCCCGAGGCCGGTGACGTCGGCGGCATGCCAGATAACGTCGGCGCCGTTGGTTATCATGGCCGTGGCGGCCTCACGCCCCTTCGTCGCGTTGCCGTAGTCGCCGGTGACGACGCCAAGGCCCTTAATGCCCGAGCGCGTTTTTTCCGCCCCGAGGATAAAGGCGCGCATCATGCCCTGCTGGGTCGGGTTATCGCCGCCGCCCACAAAGCCCACGGCTTTGCCTTTGTCGGAAATCAGTGCGGCCAGCGCGCCTGCGGCATACGCGGCCTGAATGTAGGCCAGATTGATGTATTCCACGTTTTTCGGTGCCGCTTCCGCAGGCTTAAACGTGGAGGCGAAAAAGTCGGTATCCGGGTAGTCCGGCGCGATTTCGGTGAACGCCGCGCCGTACTCAAAGCTGTGGCCGATAATCAGGTTGTAGCCATCGTCCGCGTAGCCGCGAATCGACTGTTCCATCTGTGCCTGCGGCACGCTTTCGCTCCAGGCCACCTTAATGCCGGATTTTTTCAGGCTTTGCAGGCCCTGATACGCCAGCGTATTCCAGCCGCCGTCGGAAATGGTCCCCGGCAGCAGCAGCGCCACCTTGAACTCTTTCGTTGCCGCCAGAGCAGAGCGTGACATTACGGGGGCAAGCGCGGGGAGTACCACGGCGCCTGCCAGCATTTTTGCGAAGTTTCTGCGGGTGATGCCTGCCATCTTTTCTCTCCCAGGATTGTGGATGGAGGATAATTGATGACTTCAGTTATGCCGCGCTTAGCGATATCTTAAAAGCACGTATTTTCGTACTGACCGATGCCTTTTAGGCAACGCAGGAGCCCCGATGCTGAAATATCGTTTACTGGTTTATCTTGATGAGGTGGCGCGCAGCGGTTCGATTCGTAAGGCTGCGGAACGCCTGCACATTTCCGCTTCGGCTATCAACCGCCAGCTGCTGGCGCTGGAGGAAGAGCTGGGCACGCCGCTGTTCCAGCGCCTGCCGCGTAAAATGATCCTTACCGCAGCCGGTGAAACGCTGATTCACCACGTGCGCCAGAGCTTTAAAGAGCTGGAATGGGCGCAGATTAAAATTGAGGAGCTAAAAGGACTGCGGCGTGGTGAAGTGACGGTGGCAATGATGAGCGGGCTGGCGGCTAACCTGATCCCGCGTGCGGCAGCCGATTTCCGCCGTGCCAACCCACGGGTAAAGCTGCATTTGCAGCAGATGACACGCGGCGAGGATATCACCAGCGCTGTGGCTTCCGGCGATGTGGATTTGGGGATTGGTTTTGATTTTGAAATGCGCTCAGCGCTGCGCAGCATTGCCAGCGTGACGGGCAGGCTGGGCGCGGTCGTTGCGCCGGGGCATCCGCTGGCAGATAAAAGCAGCCTGCGCCTGAGCGACTGTATGCCGCATCCCATGGTTATCGCCGATGATTCCACGGTAATTCGCCCCTACCTGAACGACGTATTTGCCCGTGCGATGGTGGCGCTGCAGCCGGTTATCGAAACTAACTCTATCGAGGTGATGCGCCAGTCGGCGATGATGGACCAGGCGCTGACGTTCCTGACGCCGTTTGATATCGAAACCGACCTGAGGAGCGGGCGGCTGGTTTATATTCCGGTGCGGGAGCTGGGCCAGCAAACGCAAACGCTGATGCTGATAGGCCACGATCGCGGCACCAGCGCCATCGGCAGCGTGTTGGCCGAAACGCTTAAAGGCATGATGCTGCAAATGGAGTAACGCCCGACAGGAAGCCGGGCGAAACATTCAACGGCTAAAGGCAGTGTGCGGGGTAAACATGCTGAGGTCGGCTTTACTGACCTCTTCTATGAGTTGAAGCAGGGCGCGGGCGGCGCGTTCGACCTCAATTTCACCTCTTTCGGCATCGGCGGCCGCAGCATTCCCCGTTGTGCCTGAAGGATGGAGATCCTGAGCCATCCAGCCAAAGCTGACGCCGCCTTCCGGCGTGAGTATGCCCCCTTTGGCTTCTATGGCTACCGAGGCTGAGACAAAATTATCCGCATGCTGCATGTGCACTAACTCCGGGTGGAGGTGCAGCATCACGCTGGTTTCTGATTCGCCGCCGTGAATGCCGTGCTGACGTTCCGCTTCGCTATAAAGATCGGAAGTATCAATGGTGCGGAACCAGCTGGCGCCAACGGCCAGCATATCCAGTTCCACGCGCAGCTTGCGACACACCATTTCCATCAGCTGCGGCTGCCCGCCGTGCGAGTTCCAGAACACTATCTTGCGGATACCTGCCCGCCAGGCGCTTTTGGCCACTTCAAACCACACCTGACCGAGCACTTCGTAAGGCAGCGTGAGCGTACCCGGATAGGCGAGATGTTCGTCAGACTTACCGATGGGCAAAGCGGGCATAAACAGCACGGGTAGATTACCGGGGCGGAGCTGTACCGCGCGCTCAATAATACCGGCGTTGATGGCGGCATCGACCCGCACCGGCAGATGGGGGCCATGCTGTTCCACTGCGCCAACGGGCAGCACCGCAACAATATTGTGCATCTCCAGCTCGCTGAATTCACGAGTGGAAAGATCCCACCACCAGGGGGAAGAGGGCTGTTTCATAGGGCGTCTCCTTTTCCCTCAACCTGGCATACCTGACGGCATCGTTAAAGCAGCAAAAATGGCGCATTGCGTTGCCTTTTTGAGAACGGACTCGTTGCTGAACGAATCAGGCGAATAACGTTTATCCCTGGCCATAAGCCAAATTCTGGTTATCACTGCCTGTATTTAGTTTATTTGGTTCTCAGTCATTCTTTTTTAGCTTAACGATAAGTGAGTTTATGCTCGAATTAAATTAATGGTGACGAAGAGAATCCCTTTTTAGGGCTGAATTATTTTCTTTATTTATATTTAATTTATTAACTAAATAAACTTGTGTTGTAAGCTGTTGACGAAATTCATCGCCTCTGATGTACTAATCCGACATTTATTTCTTAACCTCGCGATCTGTTACTCAGAGTATCTCTGGGTGAAATTAACTCTGGACATTATCATGAAAAAAATAACACGACTTCTGCTGGCGACCACAGGTTTGTTGATGGCAATGGTTGGGCATGCAGAAGAGCCTAAAAAAGGCATTAGCGAACACCGTATTCCAGCCGTGAAACTGATTAACACCGCGAATAATCACTCTGCATTTGTAAAAGGCTCAATTCCTTCCCTGGCAAAACTTTCTTCCGAGAATCTCTACTTCAGTAATACTTTTGAAGAGTGGCAGAAAGGCGTGCATCCGGCGCCGAAAAAACAGTACGTGGTGACCCTTAAAGGCAGGCTGAAGTTTAAGGTCAGCGACGGCTCAACTTTCATCATCGAGCCAGGTACGGTGCTGCTTGCGGCCGATACGGCGGGTGAAGGGCATAGCTGGGATATCATCGACGGGAAGGAGTGGGTTCGCGTTTATATCCCGGTAGGCGATGACGACCACTTTATTGCGGATAAATAATTATTCTGCCAGGGACTCATCAATTTCAGCTCCGTTAACCATAAAGTGGGGAGGGGCTGCCACTCCTAAATATAGTAGTTTTAATTTTATCAAAAATATAAGTAGTGACCATTTATTGTCATCTTTCTGTCATTGTTTCTTGTTGTAAGTTCCTGGTGAATATTAGCTAAAGAAGTCTCATAAGCTGCCGATAAAAATCCGATAATTCAAAATATACTGTCGCAACCGTTGATGTGATTTCTACCGATTACCTCCTCTTATTGCCTGCGATATAACCATGAAAGCTCAGAGGGATTTATGAACAAACTGAAAAATATGCGGCTCAGCACTATGCTTGGGGCTGGCTTTGCGCTGGTCATCGCCATTGGATTCTTTGTCGCATTATTTGCCAGAATGCAGTTGGTTTCTGTTGGAAATAACCTGAATTACGCAGCGAATGTCCGCCTGGTGAATTTACTGCTGATCGTAAAAATTAAGGACAATATTACGGACAACGCCCACGATATTCGTGATATGGCGTTGTTCACGACGCTGCCGCATACCGAAGCAGAGAGCCGGGACTACATTACAAAAACCAACCTGGTACTGGAAAAGCGCATCACCGATAACAATACCCTTTTAAAACAGCTGGATAAGGCGCTAAAACTTAAGCGTTCCCGTGAGCTGTTCGACAATCTGAATAGCGTTCGCCCGGCCTATTCCCAGGCGCTGCGCAAGGTGATGAGCGTTAGCGCGGCAGGGCAGTACGATGCGGCTCGATCGCTGGTTATCAATGAAGTGGTTGGCCCGCAGGCCAGGGTACTGGACGCGCTGAGTGAGATGATTGGCGATCACTCCGGCACCACGGTGGCAATGTCGCGCAATTATGTCGATGAAGCGCACTTCTCGGGCAACCTGCTGCTGCTTATTACTATCATCAGCGCGGTGATTGGCTCTTTGATTGCCTGGGGCATCGGGCGAGCGGTTAAAGGCCAGCTTGGCGGTGAGCCAGCTTATGCCGTGTCCGTTGCCAAACAGGTTTCTGAGGGGCAGCTCAATACGGCCGTCGAGCTGAAGAGCGGTGATACCCGAAGCCTGCTTGCCGCCATGGACGATATGCGCAACCGCCTTTTAGGCATCGTCCGTGAAGTGCGTGATAGCAGCCATTCTATCTCTGTTGGTGCCAGCGAAATTGCGGCCGGCAGCACCGATCTTAGCCAGCGTACCGAAGAGCAGGCGGCCAGCCTGCAGGAAACGGCGGCCTCGATGGAACAAATGAGCCAGACTATTCAGCAGAATGCCGAGACGGTGCGCACTGCGACTCGCCTGGCAAACTCGGCAAGCGAAACGGCGACCCAAAGCGGCAATGCTGTGAATAACCTGGTGCTGACGATGCAGGAGATTAGCGACAGTTCGCGGAAAATTGGCGATATTATCGGCGTTATCGACGGTATTGCCTTCCAGACAAACATTCTGGCGTTAAATGCCGCCGTTGAGGCCGCCCGTGCGGGAGAGTCCGGACGCGGTTTTGCGGTCGTCGCCGGGGAAGTGCGTTCTCTGGCACAGCGTTCAGCTTCTGCGGCCAGTGAGATCAAAACCCTGATTGAGGACAGTATGCGAACAGTGACAAAAGGATCGGATATGGTTAGCTCTGCCGGTACGACGATCGATGACCTGGTACAGCAGTCCCACCGCGTGGCCGGGCTGATCTCTGAGATTGGCGTGACCACGGAAGAACAGGGACAGGGCATCGTCCAAATCAACGTCGCTATCACTCAGTTGGATCAGGTGACGCAGCAGAACGCTGCGCTGGTGGAGGAGTCAGCCAGCGCCGCCGAGAGCCTCCGCGATCAGGCCACCAGGCTTGTGCAACTGATGAGTATTTTCAATACCGGGCAGGCTGTAGCGACGGCTAACGCGCGGCTGGTTCAGGCTGCACCCGTTTTAGCGACGCGTAAAACCGCGCTTGCCGTGAGCGGCGGGAGCTCAGATAACTGGGAGAAGTTCTAATCTTCAGCGGCTGCCTGCCGGGTGCAGAGCAGCCGCATCCAGATACTGATAAGGCGTCAGAGGCTTTAAACGTGACTGACCCTGAAAAAATGAAGTTTGATTAATGGTACATTTGATCTCGCGTGTCACAGTCTTATTTATTAAGCGGTTGATTTTAAGGATAAATTATGACAACAGCGATTGATAAAGCATTAGACTTCATTGGCGGTATGAACACCACGGCCTCCGTGCCGGACCCTATGGATGAAAGCACCGCGAAGGGAATGTTTAGTTACCTGAAGCAGCTGGGCGTCCCGGCTAGCTCAGACGACGTAACGGCCCGAGGCGTTCAGGAGGGATGGAACGCCGATTTCACCAAAAAAGTTGCCGGTTGGGCGGACAAGGTTGAGTCCGGTAACCGCCTTATCATTAAAAACCCTGAATATTTCTCTTCCTACATGAAGGAAGAACTCCGGGCGCTGGTGTGACCTGAATACCCGTAATCGAGAAAATAAAAAGGCTGACTGAAGAGTTGGCTTTTTTTTTAAGACGGAAAAGCTATAACATCTAATTTATTGATGTGAGGGGTATAATGTTTATATAAATGAATCAGTCAGAGCATGTTTACTCGGATAAAGGCTGAACGTCGATCTCATCATATATAAGAAAAACCAAAAAAATGCAGATTGCATATATTGATTTACACGAAGAACTGCGTGCGTTGAATGCACAGCAGGACGCACTGGCGGCGTTCACTATTCTGATGGCAGCACACATATTTCGGCCTTGATCACCGCGACTCAGGCTTTTAACTGACTGGTGGAGGCTGCAGAATTTAACTATCAAAACGCGTTACGCCGCGTGACTCGGGAGCAGACCGAAGAGTCATAAAACTCTTTGCTGATTTGGGAAGGTACGTTTTTTTCAGCCTTTCGTGTGATGCAGACGATCTTATTTATCAAATGCGCCAGGTACGGCTGAACTGCCATTTAAGGTGGACAGGTTAGCGACACTTTATCGCCATCTAAAAATGAAACAACAAAAAAGCCACTCTTTCGGGTGGCTTAATTATATGATTTTAAAGCTAAAATTTGGTGGCCCCTGCTGGACTTGAACCAGCGACCAAGCGATTATGAGTCATAAAATTCGCATGTTTCTAATCGTTCGTCATTGACGCTTATTGTATTTTTAATTGTCTATAATCAATTGGTTACTATGTTATTTTTGTTTCTGATTGGTTCTCTCATCTCCTCATTGTACTATCGTTACCTGACCCATTACCTGACCCGAAATGGGCATCGGGTCAGGTAACGCTTATCCTTAGAAAGGTAAACTCATGGCCGCTAATCTTACCGAGACTGCTGTACGTGGATTGAAGACAAAAAGCACGGCGTACTACGTGTGGAGCAACAGCGCTCAACGTGGTACTGGCAGGCTTGGCGTTAAGGTTCAGCCTTCAGGCAGCAAAGTTTTTTATTTCCGTTACTACGTTGAGAAAGGGAAGAAAGAGAAATTCATTCAGTTAGGCATCTGGCCTGAGATGAAACTGGTGACGGCCAACGAGCTGGCGAAAAAGTACGGAGCCTGGCTTGTTGAAGGAAAAGAGCCCCAGCAAGAGCTTGAGCAACAACGCCTGGCCGAGCAGCACATCATGCAGCTTCATCGCTCGCAGGGCTCGTTTAAAGAGCTGGTGCATGGTTACGTTAATAAGATGAAGCTCGACAATAAGCGGACCTGGGTCGATGTACTGAAACGTCTTGAAAAAGAGTGCTATTCAGTCATTCCTCGTGAGACCAAAGCGAAGGATGTCACGCCATTACAGATCAAAACGATCTTATCTGGCATCATCCAGCGCGATGCGGTGGTCCATGCGAACCGAATTCGTTCCTACCTGATGGCGGCATTCAACTACGGGCTTAAAGCTGATAACGATCCGATGAATACCAGCGTGGGTATTACGTTCGGGCTTGAAGTTAATCCGGTATCGGCCATACCGAAGCAGTCCTCGGCGGAAAAAGTGGGTGATACATGGTTAACGCTGGAAGAGCTGCGTTTTGTCATGGAGCAGTTCGCTCAGGCAACCAACGTTGGGCCGTTGATGCAGCTCCTTATCCGCTTCTGTGTTTATGCTGGCGGGCAGCGCCCGTTTGAAATGATTGCCAGCCAGTGGAGCGCGATCGACTGGCAGCAAAAGACGTTATTGGTCATAGCCGATGTTTCGAAAAACAAGCGTGAGCACCTGATACCGCTGACCGATTCGGCACTACAGGAATTAGCCTCAGTTAAAGAGCTGACTAAGGAAAGTAACAGCCCCTATATTTTCCCGCTATCAACCAACGGTGAGCGTCCGGTACGTACTGATAGCCTGGCGCGTTCCATCATGTATTTCCGGGCCTTTAATCCTGAGTTTAAAGTTTTCACAGCGCGAGATTTACGTCGCACCTGTAAAACGCTGATGGGAGAGGCAGGAATCAGCAAAGAGATCCGTGACCGTATCCAGAATCATGCTTTGAACGATGTCAGCTCGAAACACTATGACCGTTATGATTACTTGCCTGAAAAGCGCAGGGCGCTTGAGATCTGGGAAGATAGGGTCAACAACTATCAGCGACAGCAGGAAAACAACGTTGTGAACTTGTTTGGACGGAGGTAAGAGCTTGGCAAAATATGAGCTTAATTCAGCAGAAGAGCGATATCAGCCGGGCTCTGGAGACTTGGTACTGGCTAATAAGTTAGGGATCACAGATGAAGAGGAAATGGAGGCGCTGGAATCTGGCTTGCTGCTGATGCTGTATGAGCAGCTATTTATTGAGGGCCAGCCGCCTGAGGCGCTGGCTTTTGAGCACATCAGCAGGTGGCATCGCCAATGGCTGGGGAATGTGTATGACTGGGCGGGGAGGTTACGTAATGCCAACTTAACTAAGGATGGCTTTCAGTTTGCTGCTGCCGACAGGATTCCACTTCTTCTCGATGGTTTCGAGAAACAGTTTCTCGCTCAGTCTGGTGCACTGAAATCCTTGGCTCGTCTGGAGCTGGTAAGTTATCTGGCTGAATGCCATGTGGAGTTTATTTTGATCCACCCATTCAGAGAAGGTAACGGGCGTCTGTCGCGGCTACTTTGCGATGTGCTGTCGGTTCTGGCAGGGAAGGGCTTACTTGATTACAGCCTGTGGGATGAGCACAAGGCGTTTTACTTCAAGGCAATACAGGCTGGCGTATCTGGGAACTACAGCCCTATGATGCAACTGGTGAGCGACATCTTGCCAGATTAACGGGCGAGGCCAACGGCTTTTGCCTGTGCCTGATTTTTTTTGAGTTGCTGCTCAATTTTTTGCACTGAAGCACCGGTTTCTATCGCGGTGGAGCTGGCAACGGCACGGTAGATTTGAGTCCTAGTGATCTGAGTATGTGCTGCTTTTTTTGTCATGGTGAGAGCCTCTTTTGCAGCACTGATTCTAGTTCGGAAGGAGGGGGGTCGCAAGGCGATCATCGAAAGTTTGAAGGGTGACGTATCCTTGTCTTACCCAAAAATCAGGCTGATTGTTATCTATTCGCTGCAGAATACAATAAGTTTTCTTGTCATCTGTATTTTTTGACTGTTGCGTTATTCTTGAGTTGCCACCATTGATACAAATCTTTTTTTTAGATTGATTTTTACAGTTTGTGATTTGACGCACATTAATAA
>NZ_JACARU010000038.1:0-40497 GCF_013386425.1 Cedecea sp. P7760
AATTAGAAGTACTCTACGATAAAAAAATCTGAAATCTTTGTCGTTAAGAGGAAAAAAAATATTAATTTTTTGCTAAAAATTGAAGATTTTTAACTCACTGACAGCTTTTCGACTCCGAAAGGCGCAGAGCAGTTATTATCGATTCTGAGGATACCCATGGCATCTTAAGCGTCAAGAATCCAAGCAAAAAAAGTCCTGTTGAAACACAATCCATTTGCGTTACGGGAAGATTATAATTTATGGGTTTAAATGAACCCCTTTCGACCGGAACAATGCCTGACGTGACTAACAAGCCCCCACGGTCATTTGGGCCGATAGTGATATTTTTGTAAGCCTGGTGTGTGCGATGCGTGGTTTTTCTCTTTTCAATTTTAAGTGTAGGTTTAATTCTCAGGAAGACAGAAGCCAGCGCCATGGCTTCGTTTTGGGATAGTTTCATGAGAATACTTCCCTCTGAATTCCACCCATATTCTCTATTGTCAGCCGGAGGGGCGAATTGGAGAGTAAGGTAATATTTTTCAGCCTCGCTTATGAAGGCTGAATTATCAGCAGACCGACTTATGTCGACGTTCACTTCAAATGCCATCGCCACTGACTGGCTGAAGACCCTAGCCCGTAGAGCCTTCGTTCCAATAGCTTCCAGTTCTTTCATTGCTATGCTCTCTTCTTAAAGAACCATATACCGGAGATGACTTCATTATCCTGGATGCGTATCAAATCCGAAATAACAAAACCACCTTTTCCTTCCGAAATTATCATGGTGTAAGAGCTCGTATGCACAAGCCGAGCATTTTTGATTGGTAACCCAGCACACTTAACAGAAATTTCATCAGGCGAAACTTTTTCAACAAAAGTAACTTTTGATGCAACACCATTGATATGTATGTTTCCGTTATCTGCAATTTTAACGTTTAACGAAGGTGTGGATTCTTTATCACAGGGTTGGAAAACAGACGTGGCTTTAAGAACTTTGCCAGTAAAATCGTACAAGTCGGGCTCCGCCGGTCTTGCGTTGAAAAGCGAGTAAGCCCCCGCAATTGTTAAACCGAGCACTACAAGAGGTAATAGTTTCTTGTAATTAACTTTCATCCTCCAGTTCCTCTCCAATCAGGTGTAAAGCACTCACGCACATAAGCCTAAGCTGATACAGCAAATTGTCGGCGGTGATACCACCAACAAATGTCACTGTACGGCGTATCGATACACCACCAGGCTCGCATTGAATATGGCCAATACCCGCATCGCGAAGAAAATCATTCTCGGCGCTTACGAGGTCTGCTTCCGCAGGTGGAATGACCACTTCGATGAGTATTGTATCAATTGGAGCCCATTCCCAGTCGTACTTAAGGGAGGAAATTGGAGCGATAGAAACATGAAATTCATCAATATTAAAAATTACAGGTTTTTTGCCCGTTGATTCAGGCTGAATGAAGGGATTCTCGACCAGGACAACTGGGAATTCAGAAATAGACAGAACTTCGATTAACTGATCTCGACGTAAACCATGTATTAGTGAGTTGCGTGATAACATTCAGTCAGCCTTCATTATAATAATCAAACAGTTACACATGATGCCGTTAGTTTCTTTACGCTCATCCAGATTGCACGGCAGAAACTCTTAGGATCATAGGGTGCTAGGGTAACAAAAAAACCTAACTTGACCAGTAAAGCATAGAGATTTTTTACATAAAATAATAAATAAGTACCAATTTTAGTAAGATATTTCTTACTTCAACCAATACTTTAGGACAAATCTGTACCCGTTTTAACACCTGTTCTTAAATCGTGCAAACGAACAACCATAAACAGGAGCTAAACCACCTTTTTTTTAGTAGTATACATAACTAAAATTAGGTTTCATAAAACAAACTGGTTAGACCTGAAACAACCAAAGAGGTTCATAATGAGTTTTTGAGTTGGATCTATAATTCTACGAAATTATTTAACTTGCTATGCAGCATTGAGTGTTCCATTAACTACATGTAACCGGTTCACCATCCAACCTCATCTACTAATAATATACCAACAAAAAAGCCAGCTGGTAAGCTGACTTTTTTGAGAGATTACAAATTTTAATCAATTGATACTTCTATATTTACTTTGCAAGATTTGCGAGGTTTGCATTTGCCCTTTTCTTCTGCTTTGTTGTCACACCCTGCACTTGCGCTTGTTCACTGAGCGCCATGGTTTCGGTTTGAGCTAAGTTAACGTCCGGAGAACCATGATTAGTTTTTAGAACTGAATCATTCTGATTTGCGATCGCAACAGGCGGCAAGGTCTCTACAGTCACAGGCATGGAGTTTTTGGCCAGTTCTGTAGACATTAATTCCAACCGCTGTTCCTTTGCTGTCTCAGGCTTTACTGCATCACTGACATCAGTTTGACAATTAGTTGAAAATACAGCAGCAGGATTCTTGCAATTATTAATCTTTAAAATTAAATCGTTGAATTTCGAATCAAGCATAAGACTTATTTGTTCTTTCAACTGTTCATTACTTAAATCACTCTTTTTAAATTCATCATTAAAAAACCGATTTAGATCAGCAGCCGTTAATCTCTCATTCAGTCCATTAATAAAACTTGATAGCTCGGGGAAGAGGTTATTTAGCACTAACCCCGTAGTGATTGCAGACCTTATTATGGAAAGCTGTTCGCCACGATGTGTTAAGTCACTTTTTTTTAGAAAATTATAGGCATACGGAGATTGCCTTTCCGATAACCAAAACGCGCTAATCTGGATGCGATCGTTTTCCTTCTCAGTTTTTTTTGTCATACCCCCCCCCTTTACAAAACCATCATCACGCAAAAACAGTATCTGCAATAGCCAGTGAGAGAGCGAATTGCGGATTATCTACCATGATGATTTTCGATTTATCAAAATGTTCACGCACTGCCGGTTCAATCAGGTAAGAACCCCCACCGACTAGGAATACATTGTGCGGACGTTCTTCCACCTGAGTGACTGCTTTGATCACTTTTTCTTGAAGTTGCGCTACGGCACTATTTACGGCTTGGAAGACACCATCAAGATCATCGGAAGAAACCTTTAGTGAGGCTTTGTTATCACGATTGTCGACCAAGTGTTGAATATACGCGTAGCTTGCGTTCAGCTTTGAAGAATCCAGATAACGACGGACTTCATCATATACGATAGAACAACCAATACGGTCAAAACCCTTGACTCGGGAGATCTGTTCCAGCTGACCAGTAATGCTTGCTACATCAAGTGTTGTCCCACCTAAATCGATAACCAGGCTTGATTCAAAAGATTCAATTAACTCAATTTCATCTGCACGAGTTACCGCCGGAAGTGACTCAGGAAACACGGTAACTGAAACAACATTAAATGAAACACGCTTACCATCAATATAACGTTCAACCGGCTTCATCAGGTTGTCTTTTTTCCGTTGGATGTTTTCGTCATTGGTTTCACCCAAAGCGGTATAAAACTGACTAAGTGGCAATGTTACATAGAGATGAACATCCTGCGGCTCTAAACCAGAGGAATGAAGAGCATGGTGAACATTCAGACGACTGATCTCATCGTACTGATGCGCAACGTCGGTAGTTTCAAGGGCATTACTAGATTCACTGTGATGAGAGAATCGTTGAAGGCCATCAATAAGGTAATTAAACGGAATAAGCCCGTCATGGCTTACCCGGAAATCTGCAACGAAACTATTTTGAGTCAATAAGGGAACAAGGTCACCTTGATTGTTAACACAAACCAGTTTTGCCGCTTTACTACCATCATCAATAACAACTTTAAGTGTCTCTAATTCAGTAGAGTTTGATTCAGCTACAGCCAGTTTTGTTTTTACTAATTCAGTCATGCAGAACCCCTCGAATTGGTTTAATTAACCCACCACTTTTGATATGGGATTTATACACTAATGGTTGCTTTAGGTCAACAAAAACGAGGCAAGAAACACACGTAAGTTATTGTTAAAAAAGAATCCTTCGTTTTTAAAAATTGTCTTGCTCTACTTTATGTACACTTGATAAAAACACACATAAATGACGTTTTCTTCAGCTTTACGACACTAAAAAATCCTATCCAAAGACGGCACTTAAAAGTCTCTCTGTGCGGATACTACAGATGAATTCAACTTCTATTTTGCCTAAGCGCAGAAATTAGCCCTCTTAACGAAAATATTGCCGACACTCATCCGGTATTATTACTGTACTTTCTAGAAGAGGCATTTATGGCATCTGAGCACGTCCAGACAATTGACCTGACTAATTATTCCGGAAGGGTTTTCTTTCTGGCAGACCCCCATGGACATTATTCGACGCTTTGTAATCTTATCCATTCGATATCGAGCCCAGATGAGGAACTAATCATTTTCCCTACCGGGAATCTCTTTGATTATGGTCCTGAGCCCATGGAGTTAATGACAGCGATAAACACTGGTATTTTTGATGGACGTTCTGTGCGAGTGTTCTCAGCAGCCGGGGCTGGTGAAGAGATGATGAAGAAGCTCTTACCCACAAATAATGATCGTAGGACTTATTACCCAAGCACATTTCTTAACGAACGGTGGTGTGCAAGAGGCGGACGTTGGCATAAACAAATTAACCGCAGTTATCTTGAAGAGGAGATCAGCAAACTGCTCTCCACCCAGCTGGCCACGGTGATGAAGGTGCTTTTTAAAGGAAATATTACTATCGGTGTTTGTCCATCCGACTACACGGACATACGACAGGGTTTCGACAATACCTATAACGCTCTCCTCGCGTTTAATCAGGCAAACGTGAATATCTTTCAGAGTCAGTTTCTTTTTGGTATGGATCACGCAGTCAGCCCAATGAATATTAGCGATGTCAACCTCGTTGTACTGGGTCGGAATCCGGTCAATAGCATCAGAAAGGCTCATGGGTTACCTTTGACTAACTTACCTGTACTCGTCGGCAACTGTCTCCATATCAATACTGGCTCGCTGTTCATGTCAGCAATTAGCGATCCAGCACTACTAGCCCCAGGTATACCTCGTACTACAGTTCCGGCAATAACGCTGGTCGAGTTGATACTGGCCTCAACACCAACCCTAATTTGCCACCAAATGATCCTTAATAAGAACGGCATTTACACACAAAACACAACACCACTTGACCTGGATTTAAAAGATAACAACATAGAGGCTGCTTTATAATGCAGAAATTAAAACTGATAATTTTACCGGTGCTGGCATTTGTGTGGCCATCAATCAATGCAACCGCATCGACTAAAACACCAATGCCTACTTCTCAGCAGTCAGTTGCTAAATCTGAGGCTAACTATGAATTTATTTCTATTTCTGCAAAATATGTCGACGGTATGTGGCTTGTTAATGGTCAACAAAGACCTGTAATTAAAACAAGCATGACTAAGCGTAACTATCTCCAGATCGCAAATCAGTCAACACTTACGCCTTTGAACCTTGTGATACCCAAAATTGCATTTGACGTTATAGCCAAAAATGGCGTTTTGTTATCAAATATTGTATCCCTGGATGAAGATGCAGCCGGTAAAAAAATTCTATGGTTAGAGCCGGGTTCCAGCCTGACAATCTCTTTCGTCAATGACCTATCCAGTACCCCATTACAGGCGATAGTGTCCGTAAGTAAATTGAATAAAAGCGTTATTGCGATTTTTGGACCAGACCAGGGTAAAAAATTCACCCTCCCCCAAACTTCAAAATCACAGGATTTTTCAAAGGAGTATGACCCTTCACCAGAAGTCGCACTACGTCTCAATGTGCCCAAAAAAATTCACTCTTCCGTCACAATCCCAGATGTCGCGACTGCATCATTACCGTCCTCACATACCTACGAGATTATAGCGACTGATAAACTCAGGTCTTTTATGTTTTCAGAGTTTGTTTGGGTTGGTAAACGTAACAGCTTCCTCGTTGGTTCTAATTATTTCTCCAAAAATTTGACGGTTTACCCAGGTGAAGAATTCGATATCAGCACCATACAGAAAACGATTATGAGGGCTAGTAATGATTAAAGCAGCCGGAGTGATTTTTATCTGTCTTTTGACTGGCTGTCAGTCGGTTGGAAGCAAAATTGCAGACCTCCCCTCAGTAGGTTTCGACCCTGTGATGAGCAACAAAAGTGAATCCTATACCGACGGAAAAGTTACTTTTCTACACTCAACTAAAAATTTAAGTAGTATTTTTAGATTATCACTAGAGCCTTCATGATTTGTCATAACTAGAGTGACATCTATACTAAAAATTAGATTGGTACGTTGAAGGATAGCGTCAAGGGAGTCAGAGCAAGATGAATCATTTCTACCACCTTGTAGAGACAAGCCCCGTTATAGACATAGGTGATGTGAAGGTTGCTGATGACGGAGGTTCTTTCAGTATTGAACGGCCTATGCCCTTTAAAGGCGTATTCATGCTGCTCACCAGTGAAGGCGTGCCAGTATTTGAACCGAATGCCTTTATCCTTCATCGCCGTATCGTTGAGGGGGTAAAAGATATTAAACCAACGTGTTTTCACTTGTTGCGGTATTACCGGTTTCTGGATGCCAACTCCCTCAAGTGGGACGACCATGAAGAACAGCTGCAACGCTTTCCCATATTTCTATACCGCGCATATCTCATTGGTGAAATCGAAAGAGGCACACTGAGCCGCAACACAGCCGTGGTTGCATTGTCTATCGCAAGACGTTTTTACCTGTTTTGTTACCGACATGGTTACATTTCAAAGCTGCCTTTTGAAGTGACAGGCATGACGAAATACGGACAAACGACGACAGACTGCTCTATTCGTAGTCAGACAAGAGATACCAACCTTCAGCCCTTAAACGAACTCGATCTTCAACATGTAAGAGACAACTGGTTTAGCAAAGGGCTGTCCAGAGAATTTCGCCTGATGGTCAGTGTCATGCTCTGCGTAGGGCTTCGAGCAATTGAGGTGGCAAATATTAAGCCTGAACATTTTGCAATCCCAAAGGGGTTTAACGGCAAAACATTGACAGGTATCTGGATTGGGTCCGACCACAATTGTAAAACGAAATATGGCACCAACCGTCAGGTATCTATGCCTGTTTGGTTGATGGAATCGATAAACCAATACCATAAAAGTGAGCGATATAAGAAGCGGCAACAACTGTATTTCATGAATACAGGTGACATGAACCCGCCAGCTTTCATCAACAAGGACGGCAATAGCTTCACGACACAAAGTCTTAATACGCTCTGGGGAAAACTACGAACAGCAATCCAGGAGAACAGTAACCCACATTTCAAGCACAAGCAGCATGATTGCCGAGCCACCTTTGGAGCCTACAAACTTGATTCTTTGGCACAAATATCAGGTTTGACGATGCTGCAAGCACTGGAAATCTTAAAGAAAGAAATGGGTCATAAGGATCTGGATACGACCATGCTATATCTCAAGCATCATGATGGAAATCCGGATAAGAACCAGATCCCTGAGATAACCATGAATTTGCTGGAGGATGAGGTAATTCATGACTGATGACTCAGACCAAAAAGAAAACGCACGCACCTACCGCTCCATCCCTACCACTGAAATGGTTACGGACAATACGCTGACCAACATCACCAAATGGAAGTATGTTTGGCAAAATGGCGCCGGAGGAAACAGTATTTGTGACTTTACCACATTCAAAGCGTACGCCACCGATGACCATATTCGTTTACTGATTTCCAAATTTGAGCAATCGGGATGGCGAGAAGCGACAAAAGTTTGGCATTTTTCATACGTCCGACGTGTACTGGCACATGCGTTCAATAAGCAAAGCGGTGTGCAAAAAGCCAAAGCGGAGTTCTCACCGGAAACCTGTACTCAATACATTCATGCGCAATACCTGTCTATGGTAAGCACAGGAAAGGGGGTTCACGGCATCTCCATTGAGACAACAACGCTTGGTACTATAGGTTCACGCCTGAATTCAATATGTAGAAAATTTGGCTTCGGACAAATACCCAAAGCGGCACGAAACCTTAATACCCGGTCAGCCAAACTGGATTCAAATAATTACAACGTCAAAGAGCTGCGAGCCATTGCTCATGCATTGCTGGATGACCGAAGCAGGTTGTTAATGTCATATCATGATGAGACGTTAACAAAGTTTGAAAAACGATTTGTTTTCGACAGCTTGGTATACAATGCGGTGTTTCTGACAATTTATTATCTGGGTACTGGACAGACTGAAACATTCAGCATGTTTTTAGAGGATGAATGGGTTTGCCAGGCGTCCGGTGCAGGACGCATTAGCATTGAGGGCTTTAAGACTCGAGGAGATAAGGTTGAGCTTCGCACATTTACCCCGCGAGCAGTATGTAAAAGTTTCTTTGAATCTCACCTTTCGTGGTCCAAGGCGCATTCCTTGAGCCTCGGTCTGAATAAACATTACCTGTTCCGGAAAATGAACGGCAAAGCGCCTACAGCAAGTAATCTTAATCTTTATGCTCAGAAATACCTGGTCGAACACTCTTCGCGCCTCCAGTCGTTAATTGAAAATCGTCCGGGATTTCGGCTGAATTGTAACCTATTGAAATCATCCATTAAGCAGTTTGCCGAACAGAGCATGGGCAGAACGAAGGCGGCTGAAAATACGCGTAATGCAGACATAACCTACAAAATCTATAACTACAGCAAGGTCTCGAAGGCTGAAGCAAGAAATCAACTGGCAGTGGGTTTAACGGCGTTGCATTATTTAGGGGAAAATCCCAGTGGTGGCACAGTTCTCGCGGTGGGCAAGGCCAAAGAGATAGTCGGTAAGGTACTCTCAAATGAGGAATGGCAGGTGCTAAAGAGTAGCGATACCATGGCTCAGGTCGTAGAGAATCTCAACGGCGGATTCTGTAAGGGTGAGGATACACCAGAAAAACGGGAGTTCCAGAAGGTGGTCAACCGGGCGGGCATTCTCAGTACTGAAGAGAAGTTAGAACTGGGATGCGGCTTTGTCATAAAGTGTTTTGGTTGTGCCAATTTCGGTATTGTCGATGATCCCCACGATATCTGGCGCTTGCTGTCCTTTGAAAAGCGTTTAAATGAAGCCATGCTCGCCCACCGGAATGTAGAGCATTTTTTGACCAACTACGGTGAGATCAAAGCCAAGCTTAATAAGCTCAAAGAGCAATTTAAGAAAGCGCACCTAAAAGCGGCACAGAAGCATCTAGAGCGAGAATGTCATCCTCTATGGGATGAACAATCAGTAATAGATATATTCAGGGGGTAGTCATGTTCATTATCAGTAGTGATATCGATAAATATAAAGAATATGCCTTACCACAAGCCTCTGGTCAATTTGTAATGCCGGGTGATGACACTGTAGTCAGCGTCGATAAAAATGGTAAACCGGTGTCTTACTTTGCCCATGATATCTGGGATTACAATGTTTTTTTTAATCGTACGAACGCCTCTAAAAATCTATACAAGATCAACTTTCATCCTGATAAAAATAACCCGAAACTGCTCAAAGAATTGAAGCAACGCATCTATTTTCTTATTTGGGGTGCGAAGGGTGAACTTTTGCACATGGGGGGAGACACGTTTCGCACATTCGAGCAATGCTGGCACGTAGCGAAATTTGCAAATGTGGCGATTAGAGTGTTTAAAGATACTGACATTGACTCCTTCTCGTTGTTCAGTAATGAACTGGTCTTCAGCCAAATACTTCATGAAGGAAAGGCATTTAGCGAAGGATCATTAAAAATTAATCTTCAGGCACTGAGTGTCCTCACGCAGGTTAATTCGCACTTTCCAGAACATTCACGATTCGAGTTAGGACTGCCGGAAGGAAAAAGTTTAAAGCAATTAGCCAAACAATATTCTGTTAACGGAAATGGACATAACCCCACGGTGATCCCCGCGATTTATGAGCAACTGATGGGGCGATTAATGCAGGATGTGAACAATGCATATGAAAGACTTCCCTATCTTCAAGATGTCAAAGTTTATGCCAGACAATACGGTCTGACAGACCGGTTTGCTGTTAATGAATTCAAAGTATTCGAGGGCGCGTGTTTTATGACTCTGTCTGCCTTCACTGGTATGCGTATCAGTGAACTCACCCAGATAGATGCAACCTCATATAAGAAAATTGACCTTGACGGTATCATACTTTGTACGCTGCGTTCATGGACGAACAAGCTAGAGAAACTGCGCCGAGAGGATGTGTGGGCTTGTGCACCGATATGCGAAAAAGCATTGTGAAGTGGTCAACAAAAACTGGCCACGGCTTTAGAGTTTTTCCAGAACAATCGCTCTGATTCATTGGGTGTTAAGCCACCGTTATATTGGTGGGGTCTGAGCTGGCTGTAATAACCAATGATGTAATTCGTTATTGATCTATTTGCTTCGCTAAAATTAGCGTATCCACAGTTCGGTACCCATTCTGATTTCAGGCTGCGAAAAAATCGTTCCATTGGGCTGTTGTCCCAGCAGTTCCCACGTCGACTCATGCTTTGCTTTATACGATAACGCCACAGTAACCGTCTGAACTCCCTGCTGGTATAGTGACTTCCCTGGTCAGAATGATACATAACGTCAGCCGGTTTTCCCCTGGCTTCCCAGGCCATCGTTAATGCTTTTCCTGTCAGAGCTGTGTCCGGAGAAAACGACATCGCCCAGCCTATTGGCTTGCGGGAAAATAAATCCAGAACAACCGCCAGATAAGCCCACCGTTTGCCCGTCCAGATGTAGGTCACGTCGCCGCACCAGGTCTGATTAGGTTCCGTTACTGCAAACTGGCGATCCAGATGATTAGGGATATCCACATGCTCTTTTGTGGCTTTTTTGTAGCGATGCTCCGGTTGCTGGCAACTAACAATATTCAGCTCTTTCATTATCTTACTGGCCCGCCAGCGACTCAACGGAACACCTTTTGCGCTGACCATATCGGCAATGCTCCGGGCCCCCGCAGAGCCATTACTGGCATGATGAACTTCACGAACCAGGCTAAGTATAACGATATGTTTTGCATCAGGTTTCTGCGGTCGGCTTAGCCAGTACCGATAGCTACTGCGATGGATCCCGAACACATTGCAAATAAAGGCAACAGGAAACCGCGTCCTGAGTTTCTCAACTAACGAGAATTGTTCAGGGAGTCTGACATCAAGAGCGCGGTAGCCTTTTTTAATATATCGTTTTCCATTTCAACACGTTGCAGTCGTTTTTCTAATTCACGAATGCGAAGTTGCTCAGGCGTCATCGGAGAGGCCTTTGGGGATTTACCTGCGCGTTCTTCTTTAAGCTGGCGAACCCATTTATCCATCGTGGATTTACCAACATTCATTGCCGTTGCAGCGGCGGCAACGGTGTAGTGCTGATCGAGTACAAGTTGGGCAGCTTCGAGGCGAAACTCGGGGCTAAAATTACGTCTGTTACGTCCGGTCATAATGTCACCTGTTTTGACTGTGAGGTGATGATATCACCTCTATTCAGGTGGCCAAATTCAGTGTGCCACTTCACATCTTCAAACCGTTGATGTTCATAAGCATGGTAAGAAACGTTGAGCATTGCCTCGCTCAGAGCAGATGATACTAGTAGATACTGATCAAAGGTCAAAAGCGCTTTATCATCAATGATCTCTAAAGTTTTCATCCAGTGGTCAAAAGGCTCTACTGCTGATTGATAGTACCTTTGATCCAAGCATAACTTTTCCAATTTTTGGGTATTATTTGCCATTAAAGCAATAGATAGCCCAGTCCCCACAATGTAACGGTGGCCTGAAGGATTTTTTTCTTTCTTAGGCCAGATAAAACGAACAACATTGCTACGTTTGGTGACAAAATAAGCACGATTTATAATCGCAAAAAGCCTTACACTCGCTGCTGCACCAAGATACTCCAACTCTGAAAAATCTACTACCACTTCCCCACGACCACCAAGGATAGTGTTATCAATTAAGTTGAGAAAACTGAGGCTATGTTTACGGTCTGCATCATTATAAAGGCAAACTCGTTTAGGCGTTTTTATAGTCGTCATGGCAGATCCTTAGCCTTCCTGAGTTGAAACCACAAAATATTGCTGGAAAGGACACAAAAGGTACTACGAAAAGACTGCTAAAGCATCATAATGCATTTTATCAACTAAAAATTCTTTTTATCAAGATAAAACATATAGATAGTTATTCTGGGATGCGGGTTTAATTCCCGCCAACCCGCCAAACATGATTGGATAGTGGTAGGTCAACGCCGACAACATCAGAAAGTTAGAACTCTCAACAGGCACCTACTAGACAGTAAGGGGACGGAAAAGGGTCAGCAGCTTTCGAATGGCATGTAAGCTCGCTTATACAGGCTTTTGTGTTTGCCTCGTTCGCCGTATACAGCAACCCACTCTTGGTTTCATGGCAACGTGCTCCCTTGATTTAGGTTAGCGTTGCATCGACCCGTTGAACTCACAACACGGAGCAGGCAAGCTGACAGGCTAAAGGTCCGCTATGAGCGAGAAGCTGACTTTAGGAATACATACACTTACATCGAGGTGTTTTAAATAATGGGGCGCAGGTCACAATCGCCATAAACCAGAAGTAGCTCTCTAGTACCTAAAGCGGCTTACTGTTTGAGCGAAAGCTAGGGCACTCTGCGGGATCTAACCTGATCCATGGAACTATGCCCATGGCATCCCCCATAGCTGGCTTGAAAAGTGGATTAATTAGCAAGAAAAATACTGTGTTGATAGTACCTTTTCAGCATGTTTTCCGTGGCGATTCAGTCGGAAATAAACCCATTTGCCCACCTTGGGCACATGAGTTTATTTACACTGTTAGTCTTTTCTCATAGCCATAAATAGAGTCGCCATTGCTCTCGCATCACGACCATTAGAATATTCGTTATTTTTATTGCTAAACATCAGGTCGAAAACATCTTTTTTCTGACCTTGAATCACCCTTATGAACCCTTCAGGGCGGTGTATGTCAACACCAGATTTACCGTCCTTCCATTTGTATCTATATGCGTAAAGATATGGTCGCGGTTTAGACCCGTTGGGAGGCAGAAAATATAGGTTTAGTTGAATGGAATCAAGATTGGTTATGAGGTTTGTGGTTGCTTTATCTTTTTCTGCTGTAGATTTGTCTGGATTCTTTGCAATGTTGTCAAGCATAAGACTTTTGAGTTTTCCCGCATAATCATCAACATTATCAACATCACAAGTTACTCTGACTACGTCTCTCCCCTCATACATTCTTGTGACGTCTTCTTTCATTTTCTCCCATTTCACTGAACCGCAAACGCTCCAATTGTCAAAACCCTCCTTATAAGAGTCACCTATAAAAAATACTGGCTTTGTATCTTGTATCGTCTTTACGTCAGGATCGCTTTCGCCACAAGCTGTCAAATAAAATACACTTGAAATTAATAGCAGTGCAGTACGAAATTTAGACATGGATTACCTTTGATTATTTCGATCTAACTGTTGATAATCGGCAGCAACGCAGAATAGTTTAGGAAAGATTGAAACGAATCTGAAGCGAAGTGAGAATGTGTTACAAGTTGGTAATGTGCATGGTTAAGTGGCTTGGGATTTGCCCACCGTGTCCTTCCCGTGGATGCATTTAGATGGTCTCTTAACTCCTCCCCTCAGAAATTTTTTGACGATTGGAGAATCAGCATTCAGGGATAGCGATTTTCCATCCTTCTCTGCGATTCTCAGTGCCGGAAATACTGCCCCCATAGATGATGACGTGTGGGCGGAGGTACAACAGCTAGCAAACTAAGCAGAGGGTTTCAACCTAGGTTCTTCTACATGGCATTTCCGCTATGACCCAAAACAGACTTGCCGCCTGGATAAAGACAGACATTTCGAAAAGAGTGACTTGTGCCCAAAGAATTAATGCAGTGCGGACTTAGTAATGTCTGCTCTTGGCGCCGAGCAGACAGGTGTGTAAGGTAGGTCTGCTATGAACTGCAAGCGGAAGTTAGTCCTTCATGTCATAAAAAAACAGTAAATCCTTTCCCAAAAAACACCAAATCCCTGACTGCTGGTTGCTCCGGGAGAGGAAGAACAGCTTCCTGAAACAGGGTACCGCTCTGGCACCCTATTACAGGGAGTTCGATCCGCTCTGGCTTCGTTCTCCCTTTACCGGTTCGCTCGGTACTGTGGGGTACTGTTTCGCTTATGCCTTCCAGGGCGACTGGCGGATGATGCTACAGAAGTTAAACGGGATGAAACCAGGATCCTTGTCTTTCAGGACATCTGCTTTCACATTACCAAACGTTGTCTGGGGTCGATGTTTTATACCCTCATAAAATGCCTGGATAATATCTTCCTTGAAGCGTTCAGTTCGAGGGTGTGCGGCAATCACTGCGGCTTTTTCATCCTCGGTATACGTCTCATATCCTATTCCCAACACATCCATTTCGACACCCGTGGTGACGAGAGCAATTTCCGGCGCCATATATTCAGGGATACCGGGAGTAGTATGCAGGGCAATTGCTGTCCAGACTTTGTCGATCTCTTCACGGGTCACTCTGTAGTTTTCAAGAAATTCTCGTGCCGCATTCGCACTGTCTACCTCGAAACGCTTATCGCAACTGCAGTGCTCCTTCGTCAGGCCAATATCATGAAACATGCAGCCTACGTACAGAAGCTCATGATCAACCTGTATACCGTGTTTTTGTGCTGACAACGCAGCCCAGTGATAAACCCTGCTTGAATGGTGAAAAAGCAAATCTGATTCGGTATCACGAATGAACGAGGTTGTATCCCGTGTCATTTGCGTGTCCGGTACGTGTATGCCCTGCTTGTTTAATTTCATGGTCGTCCTCCGTTGGATAGGTACTGTCCATATGTTAAAGGAACGACAGAATGTCTATAATGGTTCTTTTATGTCATTTTAGGACATAGCAGCAAAAGCAGACCTGTAGAGAAAAGATTATGCATACTATCGTTATACTCGCTGTTCCTGGAGTGCAGCTACTGGACATCGCAGGTCCACTGGATGTTTTTTCTGAAGCAAACCGTATAACGCGCCGGCGTGTCTATCACTCCGTTGTGATATCCCTGGGCGAGGATGTCATTCAGTCATCTTCGGGGGTGTCAGTGAACGCGACTACCTGCCTTTCACAGTTTTGCATCAGTGACAAAACCTCGTTTCTGATAGCCGGTTCACCGGATATCGGCAGCAGAGAGTTATCAGAGAGCCAGATTTGTGCATTAACTGAGATATGCCAGCAAAGTTTCCGCTACGGTTCAATTTGCACAGGTGCATTACTTCTTGCGCAGACAGGGCTAATCAACGACCGTCAGGTCACTTCACACTGGTCTGTCACGGAAGAACTGCACAAACGCTTTCCGGCAGTTCAGGTCAATGCAGATGCGCTGTATGTGGCGGATGGACCGGTCAGAACCGCTGCAGGCGTGACATCCGGAATGGATTTGGCCATCAGATTTGTTGAAGAGGATCTTGGACAGGATATTGCACGCGATGTGGCGGCAAACCTGGTCATGTTTTTTCGTCGTCCCGGTGGGCAGGGTCATTTCATTCGTAGCCAAAAAGTGTCAACGAACGGACGCTCTTCCTTACAGGACCTGCAACGTTGGGTGTTAACAAACCTGGAATCAATTCGTGGCGTAGGCCAGATGGCTGACTATATCAGTCTTAGTGTTCGCCACCTTAACAGGATTTTTCAGCAGGAGATGGGCGTAAGTACAGGTGACTGGCTGGAGCAGGCAAAAATTTCGCGGGCCAGAGAGTTACTTGTCGGGCAGCTTCCGGTTAAAACAGTCGCTGCCCGCTGCGGATACAGCAGCACGGAAGTGATGCGCAGAGCATTTATTAAGGTCACCGGAATGAGTCCGGCGGTATATAAAAAAGTGTACGGTGCCGGGCAGTGATCCCGACGCGAAGGAATGGGACAATGAAAACCGCATGTGATTTACAGGGTTTACCTATGTCGCGGTTTTACTACAGCAGCATGCGGCATCTGGTTTATCAAATCAGGTGCATTACCCCGGACATGCTGCGTTCCGGAAATTGCAGGATCAAAAAGTCGATGAAGGCTTTTACCTTTGTGCTTGCAAGCCTTCTCGATGGATGCAGCACCCAGAGTTCAATCGGCCGATCGACTGCGTGACCCCAGATATTTACTCCGCTGAGATCTGCACCGGTCTGGTTCAGAAGCGAACGGGGCAAGAGTCCTACCCCGGCTCCGGCCAGGACTGCATCCCGCAGCGGAACAAGGGATGACATCCGAATACGTTCATGTGGATTGAGGGTAATCTCTTTTCCATTATGGCTAAATTTCCACATTCCTCCGTCGAAGCCGCTTGCCAGAACAACTGCGGGAATATCTACAGGCGGACCTCCCGTTTCACCATATGCACTGAAGTCCGGTACGGGGATTGATTTGGCGGCAACGATCAACATTTCGTCACGTGCAAAACAGCGGCCAACCTGCAGTGCGTCATGCCTGGGATTCACACGAATCGCCACGTCATAATTATCATCTACAAGTTCCACGTTTCGGTCTTCAGCATTGATTTCCAGAACTACGTCCGGGTAAGCGTCAGAGAAGCCCGCAGCTATCTTACCGATCATCGTATGCGAAAACAGGACAGGTGCGCTGATGCGCAAACGTCCGCGAGGGGATTCTAACCCGGTAGAGATTAGATCTCCCGCGGCCATAATTTCGCTGACCAGATGATGTGTCCGTTCGTAGAGTGCCTTTCCCTCCTCGGTAAGCTTTAGCGTTCTTGCCCCGCGTTCCAGCAAACGGACGCCAAGACTTTCCTCAAGATCCATTACGCGACGCGAAAGCGTCGCTTTCGGACGCCCGGTACCCCGACTGGCCTTTCCAAATCCTCCGTAGGCGGCAACGATATTAAAATCTGCAAGCGCTGTAAGATCCATGACTAATCCATTTTTGAGACAGTGTGTCTAAATAATAGGATCTTCATCCATAAAATGAAACGGTCTAACATTTAATCACCTTGTCAGAACCTATCTGGAAAACGAAATGAAAAGTCTTTGGACACCCATTACCATTGGTCGCCTGCAACTGTCCCATCGCCTGGTCATGTCACCGCTGACGCGCGCCCGGGCATGCGAGGACGGAACACCGGGGGAACTCGCTGCAGAATACTATTCACAGCGAGCTTCACTGGGCTTACTGATCTCCGAAGGCACCCAGCCCTCTGCAGATGGCCAGGGGTTTCCGAACTCTCCGGGCATTTATACCGACGCGCATGTAGCAGGCTGGAGTAAAGTCAGCGCCGCTGTCCATGCAAGAGGAGGCCACCTTTTTATTCAGCTGATGCACGCGGGTCGGATGTCTCATCCGTCCAATACCCCGCATGGCAGGCAGGCTGTAGCCCCTTCCGCAATCGTGCCGGATTCAAAAATCTACACCAAATCGGGCATTGTTGACGTGCCGGAGCCACGTGCCCTTAGTCGTGAGGAAATTCGCACGACTGTTAACGATTTCCGACATGCGGCGGCACAGGCCATCACGGCAGGCGCAGACGGCGTGGAAATTCATGCAGCAAATGGCTATTTGATCCAGCAGTTCTTTTCACCAAACTCCAACCAGCGCGAAGATCAGTATGGTGGTCCGGTAGAAAATCGTATTCGTTTTGCTCTGGAAGTGGTGGATGCCGTTGTGGCGGAAGTCGGTGCAGATCGCGTGGGAATTCGCATATCTCCGGGCTCCTCCCTGGGAGACATTGCTGAAGGCAGCGAGTATCCGGCGCTGTACCGGCAGCTGGTACTGGAGCTGGCAAAACGTAAACTGGCGTACCTGCACATTGCGCACAACGGCAATGACGAATTACTGGCAGATTTACGCAAGCTCTGGACAGGCGCGTTACTGGTGAACCGCGTAAACCGCCCTCTTGAAGACATAGCCTGTGATATAGATGCCGGATTAGCAGATGCTGTGCCGGTAGGGCGATGGGCGCTTGCCAACCCAGATTTTGTAAAACGTCTACAGGAGGGCCATGCCCTTAATGATGCGGACCCGTCAACTTTCTATGGCGAAGGCGCAAAAGGATATACCGATTATCCTGCATTCGAAAAAGCATAACGGGACAAAACGGGTATTCTGCTCTTCAGAATACCTGACCTGCCTGCAATAAAAGTATTGTTTACTGCAGATAATATCCACACCTTACGGATCTTATCTGCAAATAAAGACAGGGAGGGGAGTCATTGCCAAGTGTTATTTTCAAACGTACCTGGGTCACGACAGAACGCACCTTAAACCCGTATTCATCCGGAACGGTTCCCTCTTCAGACGATTAAACTGAACCGATGCCTTTAATGAGGGATCAGGCTTTTCTCTGTTTTCAGCAGTCTCTCTCCGGACGCGTGTTCATTTGTCGATAATGACCCTTTCCATACTGATAATTAATCAACGAGGAACATATAATATGCCTGTATTCCATACTCAGGATCGAGTTGAGTTAAATTACAATGACTGGGGGCAGGGGCGCCCCGTCGTACTTCTTCACGGCTGGCCGCTTACCAATGAAAGCTGGGATGACATCGCCAGCGCACTGGTCGGGGAAGGTTACAGAGTTATAGCACCTGACAGAAGGGGGTTTGGCCGATCTGATCGCCCCTGGCATGGCTATGATTATGACACTCTGACAGATGATTTGAGCCAGTTGCTGGAGCACCTTAATCTGACGAATGCCGTGCTAATAGGTTACTCCATGGGGAGTGGCGAAGTTGCCCGATATATCTCGCGATTTCGTTCAGAAAGAGTGGCAGGCGTCGTTATCATTGCAGGCATCACCCCCCAGCTCGCGTGGTCAGAGACAAATCCCGGCGGGATGGCGTTAAATGACTTTAACGGCTTTCTGGACGCATTGATTAGCGATCGCATTGGTTGCCTCGATGGCTATGCCAGGACGACTTTTGCTGATGTGGCAATGCAAAACTGGTATTCACACATGGCGCATCAGGCAAGTACGCGCGCTATAATTTCGAGTGCCGAGTCATGGTACTCAACCAATTTCAGAGAAGATCTTCAGTCGATTGATATTCCCACACTCATTATCCACGGGAGCGTAGATCAGAGCGCGCCTGTTGAGATTACCGGACGGGAATCTGCTCGATTGATTAAACACGCCCTGTATATCGAGTATGAAAACGATGGACATTATTTGCCTTTTGAAAACAGGAACAGGCTTGTCAATGATCTGCTGAGTTTCCTTTCGTCTATGCCAGGTCAGGAAACGCAAGCGTCAAAGTAATGGCCCTATGAACATATGAAACAATCAGAATGACCAGGTTAGCTCTGGTCATTCTGCTGGTATTCCTTTGAAAATTCATCTCTGGACGGCATTCTACCGCTATGCATATCTTAATGGCAGGCAGCGGATTTCATGGTGCTTATGCTTTCAGGAAAATACAAATCCAGGCCGTCAGATGGACAGAATAATATCAAACCTGGTATCTCAGTGCGTTGTCATCACACGTATTAACTTTACCCCGGGTGCGAAATGACTAATTATTCGTTCCAGCGTACTTTCAAAAACCTCATCGACTCCCTGTTTTATCTGAATGGTGTCCAAGATGACATCCGCTCTGACGGCTTTCCATTGCACAACCCCCAGAAGCTGAATAAATGCCTCGTACTGCCCACTGCCGGTTTCGCAGGGAACCGGGCTGAGTAAAGGGGCTGTCTGCGTACTGGCAGTATTCATTATTTCAGAAAGTACCGGCATACAACTGCCGTCATCATTCCGGATCACCGATGCTCTCAGAAAGCGACTGTCGCTGAGTATAAAATCAAAAACGTGCATTTTTTTCCGACTGTTCATTACTAATGACACTCACCTATGCCAGGATAATACGGTGCTGCCACACAGCACCGCCAATGTCTTCAGACGTGATTTTTCCAGAGCAGAGGACGCGGAGAAAAACCAAGCTCCTGTTTAGCGGCCCTGTTTGATGCCCCGGTCAGCGCAGTGTGATAGTAAAGGCCCTCTTCCCCTGCCAGCGAAAGCGATTCCCCGACGCTCAACCGAGCAGGCTCCGGCGCTCCGACCCAGCGTGTAAATGCAGGAAGCCATTTGTTTACTGGCAGTGGATCGTCATCCACGACATTATATTTGCCCGGCAAAGCATCGAGGGCTGCGACCGTTGCGGCGACAGCATCATCGATATGAACAAAAGACCAGACTGCGTTACCTTCACCGAAAATTGCTGCTTCGCCTCTGAGAGCCTGCTCCGCGATGGCACCACCAGGGCGGTACCAGGTACCCGGCCCGTAAAAGAATCCGTAACGCAGGATCACGCCGCAGATACCTGATTGCGTAACGTCGTTTTCATAATCCGAGAGAACCTGGCAGCTTTCCCCGACCACGCCCGGAGCCCGAACGCGAAGTGGCGCGTTTTCATCGGCCAGATGTCCGGTTTCGGCACTCAGGTAGAACCCGCGGGACTGCAGAATATAACGACTAACACCATGCGCTTTTGCAGCTGCCAGGAGATTACCGCCTCCAACCTTGTGCAATTGTGTGTCAGCCGGGATAGAGCGGATCACCTCAGCCGGGTTGGCAGGTAATAATGTCAGTTGATCGATAATGACGTCCGGCCTGAAATTTCCGACCGCACTAAAAACGGCATCACGATCCATTGCGTCCACGCACAGCGCTTCTGCGCCAACTTCCTTAAGGTCATCAACCCCTTTCCCCTGACGCGTCATGCCTGCCACTGTATATCCCAGCGCCATAAGCACTCTGACGAGGGGTAATCCGATTGCACCTGTGGCACCTGCCAGTAAAATTTTCATATTCTCTCCAAAAGTATTGGTACTGCCCGGGAAGTGGCCCGACAGTCGTAAATGACCAGGTCAGGATAGAGAACGGCAGGTCCATTAAAAAGAACCAAAAACGAATGATTTTTATGTACCAGCAAGTTTTTCCAGCGCGGGGATCTCTGTGAGTGCCAGTAGCAGGCAGTGTATCTGTATTTCTAATCCGTCTCGAAGGAGTTCTCATCTCATGACAATTTACGAATTAAGCGGTCGAGGCGCTGGCAGGCCTGCAGCAGAGATGCTCCCTCTTTCCCGGATACCCCGAGCAGCAGGCCTGCACGGGCTGGGGTATCAGCCAGATACCAGCCGGAGAGTGGTGAAGGTGCAAGCCCGTAATTATAGGCATAATGGGCTATAGCCCTGTCACGGGCACCATCAGGAAGATCAATCAATACCGATAACCCGTAGATATGCGTGGTGTAACCAAACCCTTCCATTATTCTGGCCAGTTCAGTGCTTCTCGAGTTATACACCCTTTTCATTTTTCGCAGATGACGTAAGAAATGACCTCCGTTCATAAAAGCCAGGGCAGTCAGCTGAATGGCCGGATCCGGAGCGGGACAGAGACAGGCTGCGACATCGGCAACGGCTTCAATCAGCGATGGTGGAACCACCACGAACCCAAGCCGGAGGCCCGGACTGATGGTTTTACTGAAGGAGCCAATATGGATAACCCTGCCAAAGGTATCCTGTGACGCCAGGGCGGGTGCTGCCCGACGGTTAAGCTGAAGCTCTCCCAGATAGTCATCCTCAATGATCCAGCTTTCATTAGCTCTGGCCCACTCAAGAAGTCTGTTACGTCTTTCAAGCGGTAAAGTCATTCCCAGCGGGGCTTGCTGTCCAGGGGTAACAAGAGCCACCGAGGCACTGGCGGCATGAAGAATGCCGTACTCTACGTCCATTCCGGACGAATCAACCGGCACCGGAACTGCTGTCAGGCCGGCAAGAGCAAGCGCTTTTCGCGCAGGTGGAAAACCGGGATTTTCAACCCATGCCAGTTTGCCATGCAGAGCGAGTGCATGCAGGACAAGACCCAACCCGCCAGTGAATCCTGTCGTGATGAAAACCTGAGCCGAATGGCACTTTAAACCCCGGGAGAGCGCCAGTTGGCCTGCAATCTCGCGACGCAACTCACTTTCACCACGGGGATCGAAGTATGCCTGCCTGAGAGACATGACCTTACGGGCAGAAGCCGCAAACAGCCGAGAAAGCAAGGGAACAGGAAAAACATCGCTTGCTGGAATGCCCATCTGAAAATCGCCGGTGGGGAATAAAAAATCCTGATACAGCTCTGAAGCAGGTACCGGTTCAGCATCGGCAAGTTTTGTCGTGTTCACCGGCAGCTTGGCAGCTACACAAGTTCCGGTAGCGCGGGACATCACCACGAATTGCTCATCAGACAGACGCTCGTAGGCTGTCTTTACTGTGCCGCGGGAAACACCCAACTGCGTGGCAAGATCTATCCATGAAGGTAGTCTGGCGCCGGGTTGCAATACTCCGGTCTCGATAGCTTCAGTGATCACTTTACGGATCTGGTCTGATATAGACAGGCTTCCTGAGCGATTTATGGCAAACATCAATTTTCTCTTATTCATACTCCCCCCGGTCGCGCGTATGGCTTCCCTAAAAACGTGTCGTCACATACCCGATATCTGCCAGATATTGTTTACTTTATGGCGCTGGCGGTTGTTCATCCACATCTCGTGGTACATCAAAATCTTCTGGTTTTGGTTCTTTTCAGTGTAAATCCAGCTGGTAAGCTTGACTCACTTTCAACGATAAAGGAAACGAAAAATGAGCCAACGCATTGATTATACTAAGACTTCCCCTGCTGGCGTAAAAGCGCTCGGTAGCGTTTATGCGTATGTTGCACAATGCGGTCTGGAAAACACGCTTATTGAGTTAGTGAACCTTCGTGTAAGCCAGATAAACGGCTGTGCTTTCTGCCTGGATATGCACACCCGCGATCTTCTTAAGAAGGGCCTGACCCCTGTTAAGCTGGCACTGGTTCAGGTATGGGACGAGGCCGGAGATGTTTTCACTGAACGTGAGAAAGCAGCTCTCGCCTGGGCTGAAACCGTCACCAGGGTCTCCGATACGCATGTTCCGGACGCTGCATTTAATGCTGCATCTGCTGTTTTTGAAGATAAAGAACTCGCCGATCTTACGATGGCAATTGGCCTGATCAATGCCTATAACCGCCTTGCTATCAGTTTCCGCAACGTTCCTCAGGAAGCAGCAGAAACCCGATAGTGATATCGGGTTATACGGTGAAGAAATGGTTCAGGCCTGTCTCATAAATTAGTGTATTATTTTCAACGACCGCAATAATGAGCAATAATCAAGAACTGGGTGATAAAGCAACTCTCATCTGTGATTTAATGAATTACGGTGATAAAGGGATTAACTGGAAGGTTATTCCCGCCTCTTCTTTAAATCATGTGGTGTTGATATACGGTATATTATCCCTTGCAAATACGATTTTCCCGGGTGACCGTTATCTTATTATTGCCGATAATAATAACGACACTAATTTTTATAATGACTGGTTTGAACATTTATCTTTTTCAGGTGGGATCAGGCCTGAGATAACCATCAGCAACATTGAGGCTACAGAAGGCAGTATGCTTGTAGTTTCAATAAGCGACTCAAGAAATAAACCTTTCTGTCTTGACGAAATGATGACTGACGGCCGCCATACCGTGTGGCCAGGAACAATTTATTCTCATCAGATGTCCGGTGAGACGGCTGAATTTGCTCGGGCCTCTTTTCGTCAGACCGAAAATATATGGCGAGACAGGTTCGGACTGGGTCCGTCACCGAAAGATTATGTTGTGCGATTTTTACAGGACCGTCACTTCTGGGAAGTCACGAACTCCGGAACGCGGATTTATAAACTGAATCGCCAGTTCTCCGTGACGGTAAGCAAATCAGAAGTAACAGGCGGCGTCTACTGGTGGACAGAGCAATTTTCAGGACTGGCCGTCAGGCGACTTCTGCGACTCAGGTTCGGCGGGCATATCATCAGCACAGTGCCACTGGTGCAATTTAAGGCGTCAGGGCTGACCGTGCCCTTTCCTGACTTTGATGAAATTGTATCACCCCGGAAGAGTCAGGGCGTAACGTTTTGCAGGGATATTTTTTACTACATCAAAGGGAGTCTTAAATTCGCATTACTCTTTAATTTGCTGGGAGAGCGCTATCAAGAAATCGTCACCGGAATCGCGTCAGATGATAATGAGGGCGAAGCGCAAATATTTCCGATAATTGTTTTCAATAATGAAGCCGAAAGAATGAGTTTCATCGTATTTCTACAGGAACATATTGGAAAATTTGACGCTTTTCTGGAGACTGAGATTTCAAATGAGGTAATTCCAGAAAATGATATTATGGCCAGAGACCGGCATTTTACTTTATGGGCTTATCGGCAATATTTAGTCTGGCCTGCAGGAAAAAATAGTAACGTGTGAATACAACAACCATATAATTTGGGCTATGGACAACATCTGTAAAGCCGCAAAAACGGATTGTCATTAAATACGAGGTAAGTTATGAATATCAAATCTTTTTCTGTAGTTGTTGTTACCTTTGGACTACTCTTCTCCAGCTACGCTTCAGCGCACGGGATTGAACAGCACCAGGCCGGGGAGATTGTAAAACCCAATTTTTCACACGTGTTGCCTGACGTGCCGGGTAAATCTCTGACTGCAGTGGAAGTTATTTATCCAGCAGGAGCGGCTTCCCCCTCTCACACTCATGCACCCTCTTCTTTTATCTACGCCTATGTCGTTGAAGGTGAAATTACCAGTCAGGTAGCCGGTCAGCCTGAGCGTACTTATAAAGCGGGTGAAAGCTGGTATGAAGACCCGGGTGCGCATCATGTGGTTAGCCGTAATGCAAGCAAAACGGCTCCGGCAAAACTTCTGGCCGTGTTTATTGTTGACACAAAGGATACACAGTTAACAATCCCGGACAGCAAGAAGTAAAGCGATGGGATACCGTCTCAATTACGGCAGGACGTCGCCGGACGGCGTTCTTGCTTTTTGCGAGGTTGATGCCTATCTCAACCAAAGTGATCTGGAGGAAACACTTATTGACCTGGTTTATTTGCGTGTGAGCCAGCTCAACGGGTGTGCATACTGCACAGATCTTCATATCCGCATGCTGACTAAGGATGGACTGAACGCCGGTAAACTGGCTATGGTGCAGGTGTGGGCCTTTACGGAGGGTTTGTTTTCCCCGAAAGAAAAAGCCGCATTAGCATGGGCCGAACATATTACCCTCATACATAATGCGACTTTACGACATGAGCAAGCACCTAATCTTTCTGAGTTTTTTACAGATAAAGAGTTGTGTGATCTCACACTGGCTATCGGCCTTATGAATGCTTATAACCGACTGGCTGTAAGTTTCCGCAACGCACCACATGCTGCCACGGAGTGCCAGAATTGTCTGTGAAATACTTCCCGGGTCTGGTGTTCCTCAGGACCTCTGAATCGCAGGCTGCCAGCGTGTGATATTAAAGAACGTCCGCTTCTGACACAGGACAGACTGGTCTTAGGGCAGACATACAGACTGTAATGAGCAACCAGGGGGCGAAAAACGGCTATGAATATGAATCTTCCCCTTTCTAAAATCAAAAGCCAGGCGAATATTTCACTGGAGACATAGCTCCCTTTTTTCTTAGTTCATCCGGAATTTTTTTACCTAGATAAATCCTTAATATATCAGGGGATGCTATCTTTCCCCGGAACCCAAAACGGGATTTTTGTGTAGATTCAAACTCATCGTCAGCATTCCATGAAGGCATTTCAGGGAAATTCTCACGGGTAGACTGGAGCCACTCATCAGCCACATACACCCCCCTCACGATTCCTCTTACTGTAGCCAGTATAAATTCAGCCTTACGGGCACGCTCAACACTGACGCGCCAGCTAAAACGTACGGCATCATAGAGGTCCACATCTTTTGAACTTCTGTTCACCGATATCATCAGGACTTTATGTTGGAACACGACTGTTTCAGGTTGGTATGTTGCAATTAACTCTTTGATGTGTGCAGCACCATATTCGTTGCTGCCAGCACCGTTCATGATGTTCGTTAAACCGGGGTAGGCGTCTATTAGTGCGGCTTCAACTTCGTAAGCGGTCTTTTCATCAGCCATACCATGGCGATGGATTACATGGATGACCTCAAGGCCAGCCAATCTTATTTCTCGAAGTTGCCTGAGTTTGTTGCTAAATAATTCATCATCAGCCGCAGCCACCTCACCACGCATATGAGCAAATACACGATTCCCTGTGCCTTTCCCTACATAGAAGGTACTTCCATCCCTGGGATCAATTAGTCGGTATACATACCAACCAAGATGTTCAATTATCCCCGGAGGAAACTCTTTGATATTCATGTCAAAACTCCTTTCACCCGATTCTTGCGGCATAAGCAAGACAGATTAAGGTAGATTACAAACCAGTCATACTCATCAATCTCCTTTATGATTGATCTAGCCAAGAAAATGCAAAGTTCGCCTCTGGCACACAACGGTCGCTCATTACCTCAACATACTTTTTTATTTCACCCGGTCTTCCAGCACCAGGCCCGGCACCCGCTCAAACTCTCTTGTATTATTCGTCACCAGAACGGCGCCAGCGGCAATAGCATGCCCGGCGATCGCCGGATCGTTCGGACCGATCGGCGTGCCGGCGAGACGCAGCGCCACCTTTATATCCGTGGTTGCATCCACCGCGGCGCGGTCCCAGGGCAGGATGGCATCGAGTCGGGCGCAGAAGGCGTCAACCAGCTCAGTGTGGCGGGGCGAGGCTACATTCAAAACACCCCTCTATATTCTCTATTGACAAAACAGGCTCTTGCCGGGGCTGAGTGCGCGCAACAAAGCCGCTTAATCCTGAGCCAATATCCGTCGTTCATGCATTTTTTAATTTGATTGCCTCGTCCACCATGGCGGCCATATCCCGCAGGGCCTCCTCATCGTCGTCTTTAATCTGTGCCAGCCTCGCCTTCAGCCCGGTAGCACCGAAAAATTGCTGAAGAGCCGGTAGATCAAGACGCAGGTAGGTCCCCAGTTCAGTGCTGCTGACGGGCGTCCTCATGTTCAGCAGCATCTGAAGAAACGCCCTGTCATCAAGATGTTCCCCAGCTATCCAGTCCCTGACTTCTTCCTTTTCCTTATCTGAATAGGATATCTCACGCCAGGCATAGATAAAGCTGGCCAGATACGGAATTTCTGCCAGCTTCTGACGTACACTTTTTTCGGCAAGCCGAATCCTGATCATCATAATAAGATCAGCCAGCTCAGCGCGACTTACGGGGTCACCATCTGCCTGCCTGCCAAGATGGCAGAGATAAGTGGTGGCCCAGGCAAATGCCTCAGCATCACGCACCAGCCTGCTGACGTACGACATTGCCATTGAGGGCTGCCGTTGCTTCAGCTGTACTATAAGCTGCGAGACCAGGGTATCGATCCCCAGGCTTTCCCGTCGGAAAAAAATATCCCGTTCACGGTAGAAAGGTATGATTTTATCGCTGCAGCGGAACAGGAATTTCAGCAGGTTCCTCTGGGCACAGGGTCGGGCTTTGGCTGTAACGGCTGGCGTCAGGCGGGTCAGTATATGTTCGAACCAGGTCCGGGATGAAATGCCGTTTGCCGTTACACTGTCTGACAGTCTTCGTTCGAGGGCATCATAATCGCTGCCGGCGAGGGCAAGAATATCCTGAATATCCGCATCGGACATCACGTTCTGAGGGGCTGAAAAGGAAAAATAATATCGCCAGTACACCGGGCTGGCCAGCCTGCGCTGCAAGCTGGCTCGCTCCTGAGCGTTTCCGGATACGGGAATAAACAGGCTGAGTGTTTTTTCATCAAACCCTTCAATGCCAGGCAGCCAGTCATGTAATTCCCAGACGGATCGCGCCTGAATGGCGCCGAAGCAGCTTAAGGCTTTCGTGAGATTTCCAGTCAGTTCCAGCCGCTCATCGTCACTGACATGCCCGTCTCGAGTCGTCACTACCGACCATTCGGTAAGGTAATGTTCGACCCAGTTTGAGAGCGTTGGATTCACGGTCGTAAGCAGCTGGATGAGACACAGATCCGGGAAGTAAACATAATCCCGTAATCCCGGATAGCGAAAGCGGACGGCATTCAGGGCCTGGTTAACTTCGCGGGGAGTGGACAGGGCTTCGCCATAACATTCGGTGTAATGAGCCAGCGCCCGGAGGAGATCTTCATCCGGCTCGTCTGCATTGACTTCCCGCCACAGCGCAAGCGCGCCCTGGCGGAATTCACGGCGCAAATCAAAGCTTTCAGGTCTTGGCAGGCTGAATGACAGCGGGATGATTTTCTGCAGATACAACCTGCCATCCAGCACACCCAGCGCGCTTTCCACGGCATGTGCCAGCACATTGCGGTCATAGCACATTACGTACCGGATGCAGGAGAAGTCCGCCACTGAACGAACCATACGCAGGACCTCTGCCGCCTGCGCCGGTTCAAGCCTGTCCAGATCGTCAATAACCACGATAAAATTTACCCCGAGTGAGGCGATTTGCTGCTCGATTTCTGCCCGCAGTTCTGCGGCTGTTTTCTCACGTTTACCAAGTTCCGTTTCTGCTACCGCATCCATCCCGTCAGCGACCAGCCCCATCCAAGGGAAGAATTTGCTCCCGAACCGGATCAGGGGAGCCAGCCCACGAGAGGTCTGTTGGGCATAGTTCATGAGATTCGCTGCCAGAGGAGACAGCTGACCCGCCTGTGCCTGAACAGACGTATCCAGCCGGGCTAATCTGGCGGCAATACTCACCAGAAGTGCCGTGACCGGGCTATCATCAGGCGAATGCAGCCAGGGTGAAAACGTCACGATTTGCGTCTGTGGTGATGTGGGGCACTGAAGTTCATGGGTCAGAAACTGCACAAGAGTGCTTTTTCCGGCACCCCATTTCCCCTCAATTCCAATGACGGTACTTATGTTCTCGTCCAGTGCCCGGATGCTTCGGGCCAGACCCTGCGCTATCGCCCTAAAACCATAACGATCGTCCTCCGGATTAAGTACCGGGCCTTCAAATCCTGCACGGGACAGTTCTGATCCTGTGGGCATTTACAGATCCCCGTACAGGCCGCGCAGGCCAGCCAGGGCCTCCGCCAGTGTGCCTTCAGCGCTTAGCATGCTCAGCTCGCGGACCAGCGTCTCAAAGGCCTCTGCCGGCATAAAAATTCGTAACCCGTCGATACCGAAGAACCCTTCTGGCGTGACGTTTCCCGGGGGGGAGAACATCACGCGCTCACCCTGGTGGCCGTGCGCCAGGGCTTCCGGATGGCGGGCGTAGAGCGTGAACAGGCCCAGCAGTTCGGAGAAGGCTTCCCACCCGTACGGCACCACGAAGTCCTGGCCGGTGATGAGCAGGTGCAGACGCGGCGTGGTGTACCAGGCCCCCGGGCGCTCGCCGGGAAGCTGACCGTCAATGCGGATATCAAGGCGCAGCGTGCCGGCTTCAATGGTTTCCGTCACGGACGGGATCACCGGGCGCAGATCCTGCGCCAGCGCTGTCGCTTTTGGTTCGCTCCAGTCCAGCCCGCGCAGAACCAGGGGGAAAACAGCTTTCAGCCGCGGCAGGGTGAAGATCTCCCCCAGCACGGTGTCCGGCACCTCCGCCAGGCCAAAACAGTCGCTTTCCAGCGGGCGCAGCAGATGTTCGGCATACATCTGATCCACCACGGGGCGCAGCGCCGCCAGGAAAGCGTCGAATTCCGCCGTCCAGTTCTCCCCTGCCAGGCGGAAAATCCCCTTCAGGTAGTGGCCGTCCACCGGACGGTCGTTCTCAGCCTGCCAGGCCAGCAGGTCCCGGGTGATGTCCAGCAGGGTGCGCAGGGCCGGGAGCGTGGCCACCCTGTTCCGGCCGCACAGAAAGGCTTCCCGGGCATAGGCCAGGATGAAGCGCAGCTCGTCACGGGAAACGGGCGAGGTGCCGAAGATCTGGCCGAGAACGATATGCCGGTACAGCTGCCGGACCGTGGCCTCCGGATCGGCAACCAGCTGAAAATAGCCGTCACCGGGCGCGACCGTTTTCAGGCCGTCATCGAGGAAACGTTCGGCCAGGGCGTTGACCGAGGTATTTTCGCGACCGGCGCGCACTTTCAGCGCCTCGATCAGCTTTTTGTGAAAACGCAGGTTAAGCTGGCTGAGCATCATCGTTCCTTTCATATTTGTTTTGACTATCATGCTAACCTAGCATTAGTGAAATGCGTTATTAAATTTATCCTTTAACGCTTATATTTGTGATGGATTTATAATTACGGAAAGTAATGCCGGGCTTGCTACACCTTCTGTGTGCTCTTCTTATTTCTCCTGAGGTCCGAAAAAAGGCAAAACCGGAAGTGGCAGGTCAGCCGCGAAGGACGCTGTATCTGTGGCATGGAAAAAGGCATCCGAAGATGCCTTTTTAAGTTGGTAGTTAATCAGAGATAGTCAACAGTTCTGTTTCACTGTGTGAGACCATTCGTCTGAGGTTATGAGATATTCAACGCCATCTCTATCTGCCCCGACAGGCCAGTCATCGAGTTCGACAACAAAATCTTTAACGAAAGCCATGCCAACGGATTGCATCGTGGCTCTTGATGCCTGGTTACTTACGGCTGTAAAGGCATAGATCCTTTCCAGGCCGAGATTTTCAAACCCGTATCGCAACAGTTCAGCTGCACCTTCTTTTGCCAGTCCCTGACGCCAGAATTCAGGAAGGAGTCTGTAACCTAACTCTCCCGCAGCATTATCAACATAGATCTCCGGAACACAGAGTATCCAGTAACCGGCAAAAGCCCCATTAACAAAACCAACCCAATAACCTAATCCCCGTGAGGCGGAATCTATAAATTGCGATAACTCCTCCCTACACGTTTGCCTGTTCCTGGGTCCATGGAGGAAGGCCATGACATCAGCATTGGAGTCCAGCTGATACTGGTAATCAAAATGTTCCTCACTGAGAGGTATTAATGTTAATCGATTTGTTTTCAATATTTTTTGCATAGTTATTCCCTTAATTACTTATCTGTAATTTTTTTAATTATTTCAATCTATTATGCATTATCGCATTGAGCTCTTACGTTCTGGAGCCCTACGGTATTAATGCGATATGGTTGACCATTTACTGATTTAATCAGCTTTTTTTTACGAAGTTTTTTGAAAACGGTGAGGGAACAATCAGACAGTAGCCAGCCTTCCCGGCTGTAACACTCAACAGACACAACCCGGCCTGCAGAATCTCTTGAATAGGATATTTTTCCACCCTTAGCTAAAACATGAAGGGTGCGTTGTTCTTGACGTGAAAGGTTCATCGATCCTGATACCTGTAATCAAATACAAAAAGTCGGCCAGCACGTAAACGCACTAGATTATGAGTTTTATGTATTGATAAATAAGATAGTGAGTGGTTACTCAATATTTACTTATCAGATGATTACATTCTCCAGCATCAAGCCTCTCAGTTAAGGGGGTGAGTAGCCATCATAACATCCCTGTATTTTTCTATCTACCCGGCAGGCGCTTCGATCTCTCCCAAGAAAATAAGCTGCGGATGATTCTGACGCATTTTTATCCAGTAGCGAAAGTTCACCAAGACCTACAAATAATCCCGCGCATCACCCTGCATTCCTGATCCCCTCCCCCAGGATGGGGGCTTTCCCGGGACGTCATCGCATCCCTGAGCCCGCCTTACTTTCTTCTGCAGGTCCCGGCAGGTATGGTACCGTTCTTTCGTCGTGCGCTTCCAGCGCTGAGGGCCTGCGGAATACAGGCGCGCTCACCGGAAAGCGCCGGATTTCACTGCTGTAGAACGTTTTGCAACGCAGAGGACATTATCTGACAAAATCCTGCATTGCTCGCCAGATCCTGCGCGTCATCACCCGGATATTCGGGGAGGCCGAATGTAGCGATGCGCGGTAATCTCCGGCGATGCGCGCCATCATCTGCTGCCGGTAGCTCGGGAGCTTGCCTGCCAGCTCGGCCAGTTTTTCATTGTATATTTTGATTTGATCCGGTCTCCCGTACATGCGCCTGAGCTCCTCCGTACAGTCTGCTGTGGCGAGCGAAGGCGAGGGAATTACCGCGTGAATGTGCTCCAGTAGCGGAACGACACGCCTTTTCCATTCCTCAAAATCGCCAGGCCGGTGAAGTTCCAGCGTATTCTGAAACCGCTGTGCAGCTTCGGTATCAATGGCAGATTCTGCCAGGCACCGGCTTAAGTCCACCGCGGTGATGCTCCGGCTATAACCTTTTGATAAAGTGTGAAGGATTTTATGCAGACGCAGGCAGTAAATGTGCAGATTACTGACGGCGCAGTGGCATTCCACCGCCAGACGCTCCAGCCTCTCGGTCTCCAGATCCAGCGCTTTCTTACGGATGTCATTAATTAATGCGAGTCTCGCTCCGAGCCAGGCTGCGGTGAGGGTCGCGACGGGCGTGATCACATCTTTCCACTCAAACGGCATGCTCTGTATGTCCTGTATCACCGAAGAATTTTCTGACAGATGAATACCGCGGTCATGGATACGGCGGCGGGCGCACTATAGCGGGCACCGGCAGGCCGTTTGAGGCCGTTAATGCGGTTTTTAGGGCGGAAGGGGTAACCGGACGGTTAAGGCGGGTTTTGTCTGCCATTTTTCCGCTCAGGTCAGGGGCACGATCCACCGTGCAGGGCGGCGGGGATAACCCTGCAAAGGATGGAGTTATTCAGTGCCTCCGGAAAGAAGACGGAGATCATGCTCCCGGAATCAATAAAGGAAAGTTAATTTTCCCCTGTACGCAATAATGCTTTAATGTTATCAGTCTATCAGGATTAGTGCTTTATCAGCACTAATCCTTCTTCATTCCTCCTGAGATCCAAAAACTCCAAATCCCTGATCCATGAGTTTACCTTGTAGCGAGACAGTCCAAAGTCACACAATCAGAACAAATAAAAAACATATTGACTACAAAGCACGTACTCATTAGCCTGTAAATGCTACTGTTAATCACTATCATTTGTATTATCACTAAAGGAGTTAGCGATGCTGCAACATAGTATGAAAAGTACCTCTCTGCATTCCCCGCTCGAAGCGGCCTCACTAGAGGCGATAATGAATTATCAAAATACTGATGTGCTGCTGAAATTCAGAAAAGAATGGGATGTCAGCCCGGAAGAAGCTGAATTCATTTTCACTGAAACCAAGAAATTTATATGGCTTGCTTCAGCCTCTCTCAGGGAATGTTTCAACATTAAGGTGCACGAGCAGTTCACCATTATTGATGAAATGTGGCATACATTCATTCAGTTCACAGACGCCTATACCAGCTTCTGTGAGGATTATCTTGGCGGATATCTTCATCACTACCCCAGCACGAATGACATGATCCGAAAGGAACTGAAGCATGTTAATGAGACGGGAATAACTTATAGAGATTACCGCTATAACGAATATGTAAATCAAATACAGCGTATAGAGCGTTATTTAGGCGCTGAAACCGTTGCCACCTGGTATGGTCAGTTTGCTGTTAAATACAGCATGGAAAATTTAAACACCCTGAGAAAGCCACTCGCATCGTCCACTGACGATACATACATAAAAAAAATCACACCTTTACTTGATATGCCAGCTGATAAATTCATTAAAATAATAATGAAGATTGACGTATGGACTGGACCCGCATCAGTTTGTGGCTGCAGTGGAAAAGGGTGTGGCGCAGGATGCTCCTGTAATTCGCGTTGATTAATGGATTAATGAAGCCCATGAGAATGGGCTTAAAGGAACTATTTTGAATTATATTGAAAAATATATTCTTGGTAACTGTCGTGTGATGCTGTTAAGCATATTTTTAATATCAGCATCCAGCAGTGCTTTGTTCGTCATGTTTGGTTTATTAATTAAAAGTGTTGTTGATAGTAAAGGATCTCTGGCCGACTCTACGATGCTGGTTATCTTTTCATCGTGTTTTCTTGCCATACGATTTTTTATGCCTCTTGGCTATAGTTTATGTGAGTTCCTTACGCAGAGATTAAATATCAGACTGAGCTATACTTTACGTGCAAAAATTATTGACAGGATACTGACATCGCAGAGTGATAGTTTTAGCAAAAAAAAACCTGGCGAAATTAACAAAGTATCTGAAAGTATGATTACGTCTGCCACCACGCTTACCAGGACAATATGCACACACATAATACCACTATTAATTCAGCTTGTTACGATAGTAGTTACTATTGCAGTTTCGGTTAACTACATTATCTCAATCGAATTTCTGGTGATGATGCTCGCTTACCTGTATTTTATCATCACAATGACTCAACGCAGACTTCCGATGATGAGAGCGGTAGCCATAACGGCAAAAAAGGTGTCTGGTGGGATGTTTGATCTCATGCAATTGCTGCCCGTTGATAAGTCATTTCACACTACAGACAAGAGCAGAACCAGGTTCATGAGCTTCGTGAACGATAATATTTCGAAACAAGTAGCGGTACGTAATGAGTTCTTCTTTTTCGGGATTAGCTCCGCTCTCCTGTCGGTTGTATTCTGTGGAATCATATTATTCTCTGTCTATGTGCTGATTCAAAACGGCAATATTACCAGCGGTAGTCTGGTAATGGTCGCTACCTTCTTGTTCCAGATATTCCTCCCAATGAACCAGGCCGGATTTATATTCCGTCAAATCAAAATGGCCCGGGCTGATATTGATTTATATTGTTCCGAAACAAAGGATATTATCCCCTCAACTACCCGGCCGTCTCCCCTGCCCCTGGCGCAGGAAAAAACAGACGTACGCATCAGGAATGGTCTTTTTGATACAACCATTGCCCTGAACAAGGGTGAAGTTACGTTTCTTGTTGGGCCGAATGGGTCAGGAAAATCAACCTTAGGAAGGGTGCTCTCCGGCAACAGAAACAGTAGCGATACCCTGTTCGAGATAAACGGCAAGGTTTGTGATAGCACTGAGTTGCCGTATCCGAATGTACTGTATGTGCCACAGGACATTGAGCTCCTGCCGGGCACTGTAGAGGATAATATCTCTCACTTTTCTGACAAAACTTACCTCAGTGCGATCACTGAATGGCTGAAGAGGTTCGGGTTCGATAAGCCGCTCGATCATGTTATCCGTGGTTTCGGCAGTAATCTGTCAGGTGGCCAAAAGCAGAAGTTAGGCGTCATGCTTTCATATGGCAAGCCGTACAGCCTCATCGTGTTTGATGAGCCAACCAAAGGGTTTGATGAATCCGGAGTAAATGCCTTTCGTGAATATCTGTCGCATGAGACCAGAGACAAATATGTACTTGTGATAACACACGATGAGCGGTTACTGGGTTCGTGTGCTGATACCAGTATTGTACGCATGAACAACAGCAAGGAGCTGGCCTGTGAATAATTTTATCAGCCACGATATTATGGAAAAATTTCGCCGCGAACACTTTCAAAAATCGCCTTTTGTACTAACCGGTGTCGACGCCAGTAGGCTGGTGAGTTGGCCTGCATTAAACAAGACACTGGAGAAGGACATTCTTCATTACCCCAGAGTAAGGCTTGCCAATGATAACTGGCCGGAAATGAGGGGCTACGGCGGGTTTGTCAGATATTCCTACAGCCAGTCCGGAGACAGGACGCCTCACATCAACAGACACCAGTTATATAAATGCTTACGCGAAGGAGCAACACTTGTTCTTGATCGCTGCCAGGCGTTTTTTGACTCAGTGGATCACATGAGGCAATGGTTGTCCTCTCAGCTTGAGTGTTCATGTAGCGCCAACCTGTATGCAGCCTTTACGCCGACCCCCAGTTTTGGCCTCCATTTTGATAACCATGATGTCCTTGCCGTACAGATTGAAGGGATTAAAAGATGGACAGTACATAAGCCGACATACTCATACCCTCTGGAGCATGAGCGTAGCTTCGACTTTATTGCACCTACAACGGAGCCAGATTTTATATTTGATGTTGAGCCAGGCCAGGCAATCTACCTCCCCGCGGGGTACTGGCATAACGTCTCAACCCAGACCAGGCGCTCTCTTCACGTTTCCTACACAATAATAAGACCCCGGCGTCTGGATATATTCAGAACTTTACTTGATGAATTATCAGGAAATGAATACATTCGCGCCCCCATTGAATTTGGAGAAAGGCTCTCGGATGATACTGCTCTTCGGGAGCTGATTAACGAGGCAGTAAAGAAGTTTGATATACAGCTCAACGAAACGATGTTGAAAATACAGTGTAATACGCCTGCCTATAAGCATATTAACCTGGAATTGCTTGATTAATTTAACAGAGGGAGGAAAACCTCCCTTTATAGTTCTTCAAAAGTAACGAACTGTAGTTTCCAGCCGCCGTTGACCATAATCCAGTTTTCAATAAATCCGATGTGCACTGTATCATCGTCGTTATCTAATGCTGCTTTACCAGATACACATGCAATACCTTTGAATTCCCGAATTTCAACGTCATACTCCCTTCTCGTTAACGATAAGATTTTTTGTTCTGCAGGGCGCATGTTTACCTTGCGTAACTGGTGTTTCTTATAAATCACTTTCTGGCCATTGGTGGATATAAACCATTCAGTCTCGAGATAGTCCAACTGATCGACGTTACCGGTATAAAATGCGTTATACCATTCCTTACGCATCAAATTTAAGTCAGTCTTGAAGCTCATATTATTTTCCTCAGATCTAATTCCTCTTCAATTTTTTCAGCAGCGCCCCGTAGTGACAGAATTGCGTCGTCGATAGCCATATTATAAATTGACGGAATGAGTTTCTTGAGCAATTCATCAAGCAGCGCTTCAGACTCAAACTGGCCAAGGTGAAGGTCATGTTCAGTCATCATGTGTGCGGTGATTGACTCTGTAAGTTCGTTATAAATCTCTTTGTTTAATTCTGGCATACGTATATTTCCCTCTCCACTACGAACCGCATTCACTGTATGGTTATATTGTCATGTTGACTACATTTATATTATATCAGAACCTGCAGGGCTTAATACAGCAGTATGGTTACGGCAAATATTTCTTGCTGCTTCGGCTATAACAGGCAACTCTTCATAGCTGTCTCCTTGATGGGGGCGTTAGGGCATCATGACTGAAACAGTGTACATTTCCTTAACAGAGCAATGCATGGCGACATAACCTTACAGAATGTACTGTGGCCTTTTTTTCCTTTTTAGCATCAAGGTGATTTTTTATTACCAAATTAGCATTAATCCAATACCAGCAATAATATACATCCATTATTGCATTATCAGCATTAGTCTTTATCTTCTCTCGCTGAGATCCGTTTTCCGACAAAGTCGGAGCTTCACTGAAAAGCCAGTAAAGCTTGAGTTTGAATGCGGTTTCGGTGAGGCATAACAGCAGCGATTATTGCAAGGGACCATCGTACCCTATGAGCGAAAAGCGGAAGATAAGTTGCCAGACGCCAGCATCGACCTACGCAAGTCTAATCCAATGCGGCAGCTTTATATTTTTAAAGTGTTCTTCCTCAACGACAAACGCCACGCTGTAACGAGCTCGGGTGATAGCCACGTACAGCTTATTTCTAGACTCCTCCGTTTTGTCTTTGTCGAACACTTTTAGGTCGCCGCCTAGATACTTGAGATGTTTCTCCGGTGAAATAATCAAGACACGATCGAAACCTAGACCTTTGCTTGAGCCGAAGGTGTGACAGGTCAGGCCTGGCGGCAAATAAGCTTTACCCATGGACGATGACCACCGCAAAACCTGAGGTTTGAACGTTGCGAGATAATCGCTTACCTGTGAAGATTTAATGATGAAGGTACCGTAGTGATGGGCCATCGCATCAGGGACATTTTCCACATCCGACATTGTCTTTTCATAGAGGCCAGGATGAATCGTATCAGACAGATCACAGATTTTTTGAATACATCTACGATTTCTCGGCAGCGAGCGTTGCTCAAAATTTATCTTCTGAAAATATTGGATCTTTTGCGCAGGAGTATGCGGTGCCTTATGACCGAATGTAGTCTTGTAAATAGTTTGACGGAAATCGCCGACACAGCAAATCGAGTCAGGCATTATCTTACTTAGCGCTTCGATAACATTGTAATCCCAACCAATTAAATCCTGAACCTCATCGAAAAAGACCCGATGATAGATTTCTTTTAACCTCTTTGCTGGTGCATTCTTTGTCTTGCTGGCGATCCTGGTAGCCAGCTTTGCTAGTAGGCCCGTATATGCTTTTGTCTTGCAGGAGGTCAGATAATGGAGTGGATTCAGGATCCCACCAATTTTCTCTCCCCTGTTGGGGAACCAATTCTTTGTAACCGCATTCAGGTGAGGGTTATGCTCGGTGAACGCTGTGGTGGTAATCCGCTCAGGGAAAACGACATTTTGATATGGTCTCACTAAGTCTTCCAGGTAAAAGGAAAATAAGCCCTTGACGACAAAATCATCACTGCTTTTGCCATATAGCTCTACGAAACGAGAACGGAGTTCGGCTTGGTTGCTTGTGGTGTAGGTGACAACTAATACACGGCCACCCGCCTCAATCACTTTAATGGCGTCCTGGATGATTTTATAGGTTTTGCCTGACCCTGCTCCCGCAATCCAGAATTCATTAGCCAAAGTTAAACACCTCATCAAGGAAGGCCGGGTACTTGAAATCCAGGTTTCCATCAAATAGCTTGATAGCCGAATCAACCTTGCGAGCACCCTTACCGTTTCCCTTAACGCTTCGGAACCACTCGATCAGAAATTCGCGCCGTTTATTCAAGTTGGCAACTTTCGCGTAGAGGCTGTAGGTCTGCTTGGATAACACCTCCTCAGCAAAAGCATTCAACGTTTTTAGATCGATTGCATTGGCATAAATCATCGCGGGTTCTAGCGAAAACTCTTCATCATCCTCAGAGGAGATGAGCTTGATATTGGGATAAGACGCATAGGCCTCACGAGCCTTCACGACGTTCTCATCATAGGCCCCATCGTTATCCCGGAGCACGTTGATTCTGGTACCAATCTCCATGCCCACGGAGATGAAAGTATCGAACCCAACTCCGCGCACCACAATGATATCGATTCCATCTTGCTCCGGCAGTCGGTCGTGTTTGCGATGGTAGATCTTCTTAAGTACCAGCTCGTCCGATGGACCCTCTACCAAGATTACTTTGCGGGACAATGCCACACGCAAGGTATCATACCCTGGTAATCGTTTAAGAGTTTTGACGACTGCAGGATCAAGCTTATGTAGGCGCTTATATCCCGACTGGACAAGGCAGATTTTATCAATGCTCAGCTTGTTGAGCACATATGAGCTGTGAGTTGTAAGGAAGAGCTGTTTGGTGCCCCGCTGCCTCTCGATGTAGTGCACCAATTTATTAAGGTTGGTGTGGGAAAGGTGGTTTTCGGGCTCTTCCATCATCACCAAATCGATATCCTTCGATTTATTCTGAATTGCGAGTTTGATCTGCACATTACTTTGTTCACCCTTGCCGATGAACTGAAAAGGTACGTCATCCACTTCAAGTTGAAGACTGGTCTGAATAGAGCCGGCAGGTAAGGTACTCGCGGCAATAGAGAGTTTTTTGTCCGTGATCAGGTGGTTTGTATCTAAGCCGGTATTGACCATCTTCACCTCACCCGAGTTGTTGAACACCTGCTGATTCTCACGATAATTGAGAGTCAGCTTAACAAGTTCCTCCTTGTTCAAAGCAGTGTTCAAGATGGTCGAGATATACTGATTCTTACCCAATGTTGGGTGAATACGTGCTGGATCGATATACAACGCTCTGAATTTCTTGGCTACAGCTTTAATCGGGTTCCATCCGAAATCCAACCACTCTAGCTTATAGAACTCGATCGGAATGCTCGTAATGTTAGGGTTTGTCTTTAGGTATTCGGTATACACGTCCTCAAGCGCAGCATCGAAGCGCACTTGCACTGTGATTCCTTGGGCATCAACTTTCAGAAAGTTGTTTGCTCCTCGATATTCTGGCACTCCATCTATGAATGCCTCGATCGTTAAGTTAGGCAGATGCTTGGCTGACTTGTCCGAAGCCAAGAATTGCTGGACTGCATCCTTGTTGAAAATATCTGGTGTAAACTCGGTGTTGAAAGGTCGGCCACGATAGTTGTAATTAAGAACTATTTCCAATGCTTCAAGAATCGTACTTTTACCTGCATTGTTATCACCTACAAATATGTTTACGTCATCGTTGAACTCAAGATGTTCATCTTTGAATTTCTTGAAATTGGTAAGCTTAATCGATTTAACGCGCACTCTAAGTCCCTCAAGATACTGTCAAATAATAGCAAAATGATCATCTGGAAGAGATTACCTCGCCGATTCGGTTGTGTCCACATGCAGACTCGATGTCATTTTGGTTCCAGCAGGTACTAGGTGTTTGACATAAATTGACAAAGATATGAGATTTTTCACTGAACAATTTAAAGTATGCCTCTGACATATAGTAGAAAGGTCGCCGATCTGAAAGTCCGTTTAGAGCGATGAGGGGACAATTCATACCTGTTGAATTAAATAATGACTGAGAAATTTAAAGAACTATCAAGTCAATTATAAAAGTTAGCTCGCTAGCACACCTTTTATCTTCATTTCTTATTGCAATTTTAGGCTATGGTTATTCTATCGACTTTAAGAATCTGGCATTTGCAACGTCAAAAAGATGTCACCAAACCAGTGTCAATTAATCTCATTACATAGGAATCTGCTATGTTACAAAACAATTATTAACTAATAATCATGGGAAATATATTTAACTATATAA